>DAOUYQ010000071.1 GCA_030666035.1 Microcaldota archaeon | reverse complement strand
CCCAAGCCGGAACACAATAATCTCCATCTTTAATCTACAAACCTACATCTTTATAAACAACAAATGCGCAATAAGAATAGGCGACAATGAGATGACCGTCCCAGAGAGAGGGGAAACCCGATGACCGCCGGAGTAGCTTTCGAGTCGCCCTTATACTTCTAAATTTTCTAAAGCAAATACAATACTGGCCATCATTTTGGGTTCAAAGGGAAGATACGGGACTCGCCTGGGATATCTGGGGAAGGGAAAAATTCCACAGGGCTTCCTTTTCTCCTGCAAAAAGGGCAAGCTTAATTATGAGGAGGTTGTTTCTCCAGACTTTTGTGTCTACCTGGCAGCTGCTGAGATTATTCAGGATTTTCCGCATCTTGGCAATCTTGATTCCGGTTGATGAGGATAGGTATTCGGATGCATTGAGGAACTCGAGTGCAACCAGGTTGCCCCTTTCATCCATATCCAGCACTACTGGCCCGATTTCCACGGCCCCTGCAGATTTCGCCTTCCTTTGGAATACAAACAAATCATCTTCTTTCGAATTATAGCTAAAGTCAAACTTTCGCATGCTTATCTACCCATTTTTGCATGATTATCAAATACAATGTTTTCTTTTTTGTATCTCCCGAGCAGTGCAATCACTTCATCCATTCTGTTTTCTTGCATCGGATTTTTCTAGCTCCAGCCCTTTAAATACCGGAGGAGGGTACCTTTCCAGTGCTCTTGCTCTTTTTCTGCCCATGTTGATAGGGATCAAACCTTCCAATATTCCTATAATGCTTTTCTCTGATACTGCCTTATGGAGCTTGAAAAATGCATAATGGGAAGAAGGTCGGTAAGGAGCTATCAGGATAAACCTGTTCCTGAAGAAGAAATAAAAAAGATTCTCAAGGCAGGGGCAATGGCACCCTCTGCAATGAACCGGGAGTCACCACAGTATATTGTGATAACCAATAAGGAAAAGATACGTGAGCTTTCAGATAAAGTAAAAGACAAGGCCGGAGTGATAGGGCTCGGAGCCAAAATAGCAGAAAAAATGAAAGTAAAAGAAGATGTAATTTTTTATGGCGCTCCGCTTTTGGTATTGCTTGTTGGGGATAAAGAAAAGTGGACAGCTATTGATTGCGCACTTGCTGCAGAGAATATGATGCTCAGAGCATATGGGCTGGGCATTGGAAGCTGCTATATTGGCTTTATGAACTTTATTGGGGATGAGCGGGAAACCCTAAAATCCATAGGGATTAAAGATTCCCAGGAGCTCTATTGCCCATTGATTTTTGGTTATCCAAAGGACTGGCCCGGGCCAAAAACCCGGGAGCCAAAAATCCAAAAGAGGATAGATTAGTGATTTACCATGGATTTACTCGGAATGCTTCTCCTCTCAATAATCCAGGGGATAACTGAATGGCTGCCTGTTTCCAGCTCTGCGCACCTTGTGCTGGCGCAGCATTACATTTTTGGGGAGCTCCCGCTAATTTATGATATGGGGATGCATGTCGGGACAATGCTTGCAGTTATTCTATACTTCTGGAAGCGGCTGTGGGGGATGCTCAGGAGCCTGCTCTCCTGGAACACAAAATCCAGGGAATTCAAATCGATTTTGCTTTTGGCTTTAGGTTCAATTCCTACTGCCATAATTGGCTTTTCCTTCAAGGGATTCTTTGTTTCAATGTATACAAATCCGTTCCTTGTGGGTGCAGCATTAGTAATTACCTCTTTGTTTTTGTTTTCAGTTTTTTTCTCCCGCCCAAAGAACCAAGAGCCAAACCCAAAAACTTCCCTGGTTATGGGTGCTGCACAAGGGTTAGCTGTGGCTCCGGGCATCTCAAGAAGCGGAACCACAATCACTGCAGGGCTCCAGATGGGAATGGGCTGGAAGGAGGCAGCCTCTTTCTCATTTCTGCTGGCAATTCCCGCAATTTTTGGGGCAACATTCTTCCTCCTGCTGGAAACACCAGCAGAAACAATTGATGTTCCGATGATGCTTGTCGGAATCACTGGTTCATTCATTTCAGGATTTGCATCCATCCACATACTGCTCAATTTCATAAGCAGGAAAACCTTCCCGCTTTTTGGGGCATATTGCCTGCTTTTGGGGTTGCTGGTTATGGCAGCAAACTATGCTGCATGAATGCAGGTATTTTAAACTTTCATCTATAAGAGAAGGAAAATGGCGACCAAAGAACAAGTTTCTGCTGAATTAGTAAAGATGGGCTTTTCAGAATCCGATTCTGAAGCCCTTGCGGACTGCATGGTAAATGGGAACTCCCTCTCATGGGTCAATGCGGACCCCGTAGACGATGCAATGCTGGAGCTCCTCAACAAGTTTATAGAAGTAAACAATGCAAAAGTAAAAGTTTCTGTGAAGGATGTTCCCACAAGGGGAAAATACCTCTGGGATGTGAAATCCACAGATTAATCTATTTCCTTCAAAAATACTTTGTTCCATATATTAGCATGGCAGAGCGGCAGGCGAAGAAACCCGAAACAGTTCAAATTCCCGCAAACATCACAGCAAAATTGAATCAGGAACTGAAACCCAGGGAAATGAATAAGATACCGGATCAGGAAAATTTGACGCACAACTTGAGAAACCTGGAAGTGCCTCCTGAAGTCTATAATGCTGCGAGGACTCCGGAGGGAGAACAGAATCTAATTAGGCAGCTTGAGGAGGAGAATCCGGGCTATGAATTCAGCTTAGACACTGCCTTTTCATCTAAAATAATTGAAAAATCTGAGTCTGACAAGTACTTGGTCCATATTAAAGCAAAGCCCAAATTGGATAATGCTGAGCCCAAAGCCCTCAAAGAAGGAATAACCCGCTTTGCAAAAGCCTCCCAGGGGTGGCCCGCGGTCGTTATTCCAGCATCTGCGGCAACATATAAGGCGCTTTTGAATGAATTTTCAGGCAATCCAACAAGCCTGAGGAAAGATATTGAAAAACATCTCAAAGAACAATACCCTGATTATATTACGAGTGTGCAGCCTATCAAGGAAATGGATTTTAAAACGAATGAACCCAATTATTTTATCAGGATCAGCTCAAGAGAAAAAGTGGAGTAGCTAATCTTCCCATTCCTTCCAGATCTCCTCTTCAACTCCTTCTTCCATATTTTCCCAGCGCGCAAGCACAAAAAGAAAATCTGAGAGCCGGTTGAAATATTTAAGATACTCAGGATGGGCATTTATTGCCGCAAGCCTTCGCTCCACTTCCCGGGCACAGACACGTGCCTGGTGCAGGAAGCAGGAGCCCTTCGTTCCCCCGGGAATCACACAATGCGGCACCACATGGAGGCGCTCTTCCATTATCCTGATTTCATTTTCCAGTTTCTTGGTTTCCAGTTCCCCGATTATTGGCTTTGGGTCGGTTATATGCGCATTTATCTTGAAAATCTGCCTCTGCAGCTCGTTTAGCAGCGCCTTGCTTTTTTTGGTTTCAACAAAGCAGAGTGCTATTCCAAGTGCTACATTGAATTCATCGAGAGTTCCATAAATTTCTATTGCAGGGTCTGCCTTGCTTATTTTTTTGTTATTTGGGGTGGAAGTAAATCCGTTGTCCCCTTTTCCAGTGTAAATAGTCATGTGCACACCTTACCCTGCGTGAATCGCATCACTCTTCAATTCTGATGCATTTAACCGGGCACGCATTTGCAGCATCAGCATTGCATCCAACATCTTCAAGCACCAGGATGGCTTCTTCTCCGGAGCCGGTGGAGCCTTTCATATGGGCTTTTCCATCACCGCCCATTTCCCAGTATTTTGGGCAGATTGCTGCGCATGCGCCGCATCCCACACATTTATTCCTTTCCTGTATTACAGTTGCCATAGTAATCCCGGGCCTATTTCTGCTTTAGTCTTTTAATTGTTGCTCCTGCTTATCCATATGGAGGCGCGTTTATGAAGAGGATACACCCAACGGCAATAATTGAGGGGGATGTTGAGCTTGGGGACAATGTTCATGTATCTCCCTATGCTGTGATTAAAGGTGATGAAGGCAAGGTGGTAATAGGGGAAGGTTCCAATGTGCAGGACCATTGCCTTGTGCACGGAGGGGGCGGAGTAAGTGTGGGAAAGGGCGTGACAGTCGGGCACCACGCAGTGCTCCATGGGTGCAGGATTCACGACCATGTGCTTGTGGGAATAGGCGCAATAGTTCTTGATGGAGCTGAAGTTGGCGAGTGGTCCGTAATCGGAGCGGGCACGGTTGTTCCCCCGGGAATGAAAATTGAGCCCGGTTCAGTAGTGATGGGCGTTCCTGCAAAGGTAGTAAAAAAGGTTGATAAAAAATACAGGGAGCTGATTTCCCGCTCCTGCTCCTGCTACATTAAAAAAACGGAGAAAAAGGAATAAGCTAACCATGGTTACATTTAGGGAGCCCTTCTCCCTTCTGCCAAAATATCATAGGCTTTGGAGTATGTAACAACCCTAACATCCTCCCCTTCAAGATATTCTAAGAATTTGTCGAGCTCATCTACTTTCTTATCCAAAGTTCATGTATTGGCTATTGGCCAACAGGCGCCTTTTTTTATCACTTAAAAAAAATAGCTATTTATATACCTTATCATGATGAGCAAATTTCACAAATTTGACCAGTTTGGATTCAGGCTCAATTTCAAAGAGAAGCACAAAGGCTCCAACTTGAGTCCTACAAAAACCCTTCAAAACATTTCTCATCGGTTTGTAGTGCTCTGGATTTAAAAGAATCTGCTCCATTTTATTCCGAACTCGTTCATAGAGGAAAGTATCTGTCTTCTTAAGTTTCTTGAAGGTACTTAAAATATCTTCAGAAAAATCTGGTGAAAACATATAATTACTCTTTGTCCAAATACTCGTCCAGTTCCTCTAAATTTTTGAAAGAAACTTTTTTGCCCTTGTCCATCTCGGAAGATATTTTTTTAACTTCTTCTACAAAATCATCTCGAAATCCATAAATCTGTTCTTCCAAGGCGTCTACGGCTCTCTTGTAGCGAATGAGCCTTTTGTATTCTTTGAGCGTGATGGTGATGTTTTCTTCCATGATTTTTTTACTCAACTCGCATTTAAATATCTTACTGGACCCCGTGTTCCCCTGTTTTAGAGAAGTGAAATTTATTGCAGGAATGATCCCCTCATTTCCTCTGGAACCACATGCACTTCTTGGAGTGGGTTCTCCATTTATATTCTGCTGGAAGCCGGCAGT
>DAOUYQ010000164.1 GCA_030666035.1 Microcaldota archaeon | reverse complement strand
CTCAATCAGCTTGAAATAATTCTTGATGCAAGCTATTACAATTACCTCCAGGAAGCAATTGTTTCTTCGGATAAGGACATAGCCTGGATAAAGAACACTGTTGCAAAGGAAATAGACCTCCGCAACATAATCAATACCCTGAGGCTCAAGCAAAACGGGATAACAGAAATGTCCAAGATTGAGCCGCACATGATTAGGGGCGGGAGGGCAAAATTAAAATATGTTGAAAAGCTTCTCAAGGCAAATTCCTATAAGGATGTGGTGCAGGTAATCAAGCCACTATTCAAGCTTGAGAGAGATGAATACGATTCACTCTCAAAATTGGAAGTTGCGCTCCAGCAGCAGCTTGCGCAAGAACGGGTCAGGGTATTCTACAGAAACCCAATCTCGATTGCAACAATCGTTGGCTTCCTATTCATAAAAGAGGAGGAGATGAACAACCTCCGCAAGATTGTAAGGGGCAAGGACTACAACCTTACCCCCGAGGAAATACGTCCAATGCTCGTATATTACTAAAGGTGTAAAGATGTCTGAGAGAATTGCAGTAATAGGGGATGCGGCCCTTGCAACCGGCTTCCGCCTTGCAGGCCTTTATTACGTTTACACAACCGAGAAGGGCAAGGAATTCGAAGAGAAGCTCAAGGAAGTAATCAATGACCCCCAAGTTGGGATAGTAATAGTAAATGAATCCTACCTCCCGGGAATAAACTGGCAACTGAAGAAGAAAATAGATAGTCTCTCTCACCCTGTTGTGATTGGAGTTGCAGACATTTCAGGAAAGAGTGAAGAAGGAGAAGACCTCAATGAGCTGATCAAGAAAGCTCTTGGATTTGATGTTTCCAAAAAACAATGATGATAATGGTGGTATAAAATGGCAGTAAAAGGAACACTTGCGCGCATTACCGGTCCGGTCGTAGTGGCCAAAGACCTCAAAGGCGCCAAACTTTATGATGTAGTTAGGGTTGGCGAGGAAAAACTCGTCGGGGAAATCATCAAGATTGTGGGCAACGAATGCGTTATCCAGGTTTATGAGGATACTGCAGGCCTCAAGCCCGGAGAGCCGGTCATTTCAACCGGAGAGCCCCTTTCAGTAGAGCTCGGCCCAGGCATCCTGCGTTCGTTCTACGATGGCATCCAGAGGCCCCTTGATAAAATCGAGGAAGTTGCAGGGGCATTCATTACCCGAGGCATTAATGTAGCCCCCCTTGACCACAAAAAGAAATGGGAATTCATTGCCCTCAGGAAAAAGGGCGAAAAAGTTGAAGTCGGGGATATTTTGGGTGAAGTGCAGGAAACAGATGTAATTAACCACAAAATTCTTGCAACCGCATCCGGAAAACTCACAGGCCTCAAGTCCGGCAAATACACCCTTGATGATGTAATTGGAACAATCGATGCAAGGAAGAAAAAAGTGCCCATCCAGCTCTACCACCGCTGGGTTGTGCGCAAGCCACGCCCATGCAAGGAAAAGTTCCCGCCAATTGTGCCACTCTCCACTGGAATGCGCATTGTAGATACTTTTGCACCTATTGCAAAAGGGGGAACCGCATGCATCCCCGGGCCCTTCGGTTCGGGAAAAACGGTCACACAACAATCACTTGCAAAATGGTCTGATGCAGAAATCGTAGTTTACATTGGATGCGGAGAGCGCGGAAACGAAATGACAGAAGTGCTAAACGAGTTCCCAAAGCTCATTGACCCAAAAACCGGAAAGCCCCTCATGGAGCGCACAGTCCTCATTGCAAACACCTCCAACATGCCGGTAGCTGCACGCGAAGCTTCCATTTACACGGGAATTACCCTGGCAGAATATTACCGTGATATGGGTTACGGAGTTTCTCTTATGGCAGATTCCACTTCAAGGTGGGCAGAGGCCCTCCGTGAAATTTCCGGCCGCCTAGAGGAGATGCCCGGAGAAGAAGGTTACCCCGCATATCTTGCAAGGAAGCTCGCAGAGTTCTACGAGCGCGCAGGAAGGGTAAGGACCCTCGGTTCCCCGGAGCGGGAAGGAAGCGTAACAGTAATCGGTGCAGTTTCTCCGCCCGGCGGAGATATCTCCGAGCCCGTTTCCCAGAACACCCTCCGAGTTACAAAAGTGTTCCTTGCACTGGATGCTTCCCTTGCACACCGGAGGCACTTCCCTGCACTCAACTGGCTCAAGAGCTACTCACTCTATACTGAAACCCTTGACCCATGGTATGAGGAAAATATTGCAGCAGACTGGCCAAGGCTCAGAAACGATGCAATGGCGCTTCTCCAGAAGGAGGCAGAACTCCAGGAAATCGTCCAGCTTGTAGGCCCGGATGCCCTCCCGGAGAAGGAACAGGCAATCCTCCTAATTGCAAAAATGATCAGGGAAGACTACCTCCAGCAGTCCGCATTCCACGAGGTGGACGCATTTTCAACCATGGCCAAGCAGCACCGCATGCTAAAGAATATTATGCGGTTCCACGAGCGCGCAATGGGCGCAATTGACCTGGGCATCCAGCTCAAAACAATTACAGGCCTGAAAGTAAGGGAGAAAATTGGAAGGATGAAGGAAATCCCTGAGGGCAAAATGAAGGACATCGAAGCAATCTACAATGAGATTGACAAAGAGTTTGATG
>DAOUYQ010000034.1 GCA_030666035.1 Microcaldota archaeon | reverse complement strand
CCCTGGCATCATTCATAGAAGAGATGCAACGGGAAAATATCTATTTTGTTAAAGTGTCCGGGCTAACAAAAGTCCCCCCACAAAAAACATATGATATCCAGGTTGAAGAGGAGCACGAATTTGTTGCAAATGGGGTGCTCTCACACAATTGTTTGGGCAAATACCATCCGCACGGCGATACTGCAATTTATGATTCCCTGGTTAGGATGGCTCAGCCCTTTAGCCTGCGGAATATACTAATAGACGGGCAAGGGAACTTTGGAAGCGTCGATGGGGATTCCGCTGCAGCAATGAGGTACTGCATTAGCGGGGATTCCCTCCTTCCCACTGGAAATGGCATTGTTCCCATAGAAAGCATTTCAGAGAAAAAGGATGTAAAAATTGATAAGAAAATCCTTTCTTTTGATGGTAAAGAGAATACTGCAGTAAGATTCTTCAACTCCGGGAAACATAAGGTAATTGGGATTGAAACCAAACAGGGCTACTCTCTGCGAGGTTCTTATAACCATCCTGTTTTATGTTGGAGCAGGGGATTTTTGGGAAAGCCCCAGTTAGAGTGGAAATTGCTGGAAACTATAGCCAAAGAGGATATAGTTGTTTTGCAAAGAAACTATTCTCTTTTTGCAAAAAAAGATTTTGCATTAACTAAATTTAAGCCCAAAAACAGAAGATATGATAAAGTCGGGCTCCCAACCAAAATGAACAGTGATTTGGCATTTTTATTGGGTGCGCTTGTTGCTGAAGGGAGCTTTCATCAGAACAAGGTAATATTCAATAATTCTGACCCAATATTCTACAATAGAATAAAATCAATTATATCCTCACAATTTAAGGGTGCTAAACTCTACGAGCGCAAAATCAAGGGAAATTGCCAGGAATTAGACATGTATCAACAGGCTATTGTTCAATTTTTAATAAATATCGGCCTTACGAAAGTCCGCTCAGCAAAAAAAGAAATTCCATTTAGTGTTCTGCAGTCTAAAAAAGAACATATAGCTGCATTTTTATCAGGGCTGTTTGAGGGTGATGGATCTGTAACATTTAAAACTGATAAACGGCATGGGGGCCATTCAATAGAGCTGGCATTTCACTCCAAGAGCAAAAAGCTGATTAAACAACTTAAAATTGTTCTGTTGAATTTTGGGATATTCTCCACTATGCCTTATGAAGATAAACGAAGTTGCTGTTATAAATTGCAGATATGCGGAGTGGGTGCAGGACTCAGGTTTCAGGAAGAAATCGGATTCTTTTCCAAGAAGAAAAAGATGGAATTGGCCAAGATTGGAAAATTAAATCCAGAGAGAATTAGCAAAACAGATTTAATTCCTTATCTGGCAGACTATCTAAGAGGAAAATATGATAATTCATTTTTGAAAAGAAATAATGTGGATCGCTATTCTCTCTTAGAGAAAAATTATCCTAAATTAGTTAATATTTTGGATTCTGAGGATATCGGGCTAATTGATTTTATACTTAAGAACAACTATTTCTTCAACCAGGTACATAAAATTGAGAGGCCCGGGCAAAAAGAAACTGTTTATTCTCTGAGGGTAAAAAGCGGGTGCCATTCATTTGTAGCAAATGGATTTATCAACCACAACACAGAAGTACGGATGAAAGCAATCGCTGAGGAACTGCTCAAAGATATTGAAAAGAACACAGTAGACTTTACGCCCAATTTCGATGGGACATTGAAGGAGCCTACTGTGCTTCCTTCGCGCGTTCCCAACCTGATGGTGAATGGCTCTGCGGGAATTGCAGTGGGAATGGCAACCAATATCCCTCCACACAATCTCGGAGAAATCTGTGATGCGGTTATTGCGCTCATTAATGGCGCTGGAGAAGAAGAGCTATTCAGTATTGTTCCGGGGCCGGATTTCCCAACCGGAGGATACATCGTAGGGAACATGGGAATACTGCAAGCCTACAAAACCGGGAGGGGGATAATCAGAATACGGGGAAGGGCCGAAGCAAAGGAAAAGGAAATCCTTATTACTGAAATTCCATACCAGGTAAACAAGACCAACCTTATCCACCAGATTGTTGAGCGGGTGAAGGAAAAGAAGATTGAGGGGATAAGCGGGCTCAATGACCATTCGGACAAGGATGGCATGTGCATAAAGATTGACCTTAAAAGGGGGGAGGACCCGGAAATAGTTTTGCGCCAGCTCTATGCGCACACTGACTTGGAAAAAAGCTTTGGGATTATCAACCTTGCACTTGTTGATGGGAAGCCCAAGCTCCTTACCCTTTATGAAGCTCTTATTGAGTTCATAAATTTCCGAAAGGAAATAATTACGCGCAGGAGCAGGTTTGAGCTTGAGAAGGCGCAGGCCAGGCTGCATATACTCAAAGGGCTTGCGGTTGCCCTCCAGAACATCGATGCGATTGTGGGCATGCTCAAGGCAGCGCGCAATGCAGAAGAGGCAAAAGTTTCTCTTGGAAAAGTTTACCAATTGAGCGAAAAGCAGGCTGCTGCAATACTGGATATGAAGCTCCAGAAGATTACAAATATGGAGCGTGAGGGAATTGAGAATGAAAAAAAGGAAAGGGAGGAAGAAATCAGGATATTGGAGAGCCTCCTTTCAGATGAAACAAAAATTCTGGAACTAATCAAAATGGAAGTTGAGGATGTAAAAACAAGATATGCGGATCCCAGAAAAACAGAGATAATTGAGGGTGAAGATGGGGATATTGAAGACCTTATTCCTGATGAAGAGGTAGTAGTTACATTCTCCAAAAGAGGCTACATAAAGCGGGTGCCCCTTGAGGAATACAAGAAACAGAAGAGAGGGGGGCTGGGGGTAATCGCTGCAGAAACAGTGGAAGAAGACTTCATAGAAGACGTGATTGTAACAACCAACCATAAGTATATGCTGTTTTTTACGGATGCGGGGAGGGTGCACTGGCTAAAGACGTACAAGATTCCACAGGGAAGCAGGTACTCAAAGGGAAAGCCCATTGTGAACCTGTTGGAATTGCATGATGAAAAAGCAACTGCGTGGATTTCAGTGGATGAATTTAGGGAAAACGAATCCCTCGTAATGGCTACGAAAAATGGCACTGTGACCAAAACCCGGCTTTCAGCATTCAGCAGGCCCAGGAAAGGAGGAATAAAAGCGATTACGCTTAGGGAAGGGGACGAGCTTATCGACGTGAAGAAAACGGATGGGAAACAGAGCCTCCTGATTGGGACCAGGAATGGGAAATCAATCCGGTTCAATGAAAAGGATGTGAGGGAAACCGGGAGGGGCTCCATGGGAGTAAGGGGAATCCGGCTCAAGAAGGATGATAAGGCTGTAGGTTTTGCAGTATGCAACAAACCGCACATCATTACGATTACTGAGAACGGATATGGGAAACGCACTAAAGTTGATGATTACCGCATCCAGGGAAGGGGAGGGCAGGGAATAATCAACATAAAGACCAGCGGGAGAAACGGGAGCGTTGTCGGCGTAAAGGCAATAAGCGACGAGGATGAAGTAATCGTGGTGAGCTCCCGCGGAAGGATTGTGAGGATGAGTGCAGAAGACATTTCCGTAATAGGGCGAAACACTATGGGTGTGCGCATTGCAAAGCTCAAGGAAAACGAAAAAGTTTCCTCCTATACTGTGATGAAGCCGGAGGAAGAACCAGCTGCGCCGGAAAGAGAATCCGCTCCAGGGGCTGAGCCTGAAATAGTTGTAGAAAAGAAGGTTGCGGGCATCGGAACTGAAGGTTCCGAGGAATCCGAAACAGATGAGAAAACAGAATAGATTTATAAATGAAAGGAGTATAGAGGGAGTATATGCGGAAGAACATCCTCAATAGGAAATCCCTGAAAACGTTGGTTGTGCCCTTAATTTTAAAGAAACTTTTCGTGGTTGCATTATTCCTTCTTGTGAGTGATGCTTTTGCAGCAACTTGTGAACCTGGTTTTGAAGAGACTATCAATATTAAAGTAATTGATGCGCATTATCGGCCAATAGAAGGTGCATCGGTTAATGTAACATATCAAAAAGACCAAAGTACCGGGAAGGGGTATGTAACTACCAATACCCAATACACCGGAGCCGATGGAAAAGTTACTGAGGATGTTCGGAATACTGAAACCTTCGCAAGTAAAGTGAAGTGTGACATTACAATCCAGGCTGGATATGATGGGGTTATTGTAGAGCGTAAAATCACAGCTGGCAGCCATCCTGCAGAAATCCAGCTCCGGTTCGAAAATGCATATGTGCTTGGGCTGAAAATTGTGGATAGGTTCGGGCAGCCGATTGCCAACACCAAAGTACGGATTAATGAAATGTACAAAAACACCAGTGAAACAGGATATATCGGAATAATCGTCAATTCTGGAATAGTTGATATAGCAGTACCCTATCTCCATGGAGTGTTGGCTGAAGAGATTGAAGTGGCTGATGATACTGTATATACGCTGCAGACAAGAGTATACCCATTTAAATTGAGCGTTGTGGATGATGCGGGGCAGCCGCTTGTAGCACAAATATTCGTAGATAGTGATGAATATTATGATACTGGAGCCTATATTGAAGAAATGGCACTTCCGACACCATATGTGGCGGTTGTGTATGGCTCTTTGGAGAAAACAGTGGCGGTGAATCTCGCAGAAGAGAGCGATTACACTGTTTCATTTGACCTCACCCCCCCGGAGATAACGAATGTGAATATCGTGCGGGACGAGGATGACCTCAAGATAACATTCTATATATCTGATCCAAACTATCTAGCTAGCGGGCCCAACTTGGATGAAACTACATTAACTTACAGCATCAGTGGAGTTACACAGACCGCGGTCCCGTATGCAGAAAGCGGCGCGTACGCCGTAGAAATACCTGCACCTCCTGTGAACACGCTCCTGAGGTTCACAATAACGACTCATGACATGGAAGGAAACATGAACACTGTAACTGGAGAGTACCTGATAACTCCTGAAGAAGAGCCGCCTCCGACGGAGGAGGAAAATGGGGAAACTGTGGTTCCTGAAGAAGAAGGTGGGGACAATACCCTCCTCATTATCGTCGGTGTGATAGTGGTTTTGGCCGTTGCATATGCGATCTGGAGCTATATCCGAGGGATATCCGAGGATGAAGAACGATAGGTTTATAAACATTTTAGGAGTAATAATACTGTTAATAAAAACGGAAAAAGGTGAAAAATGTGCCAAGGGGAAGAAGAATCGTAATAAATAAGAGGATAGACGACAATAAAGTTGACGACTTTAAGTCTCTGGATATGGAAGAATTTAAAAAAGAAAGGGAAGATGTGGAAACGCAATTATCTTCTTCTATAGAAAATGTCATGGAAGCTGCAAAGGAAATGAACGCAAGAAAGAAGCTTACTGACGAAATGCTCAAGAAAGCAGGCCTTTATTCTATCCAAGATTCCTATGAGTTCCTCAGGTCCAAAGGCCTGGACATCTCATTCCGGGCATTCGGCGGAAGAATTGAAAGGCGGAGTATCCCCTCTGTAAAACTTGGAAAAAAGAGATATCTTCCTATTCAGGCACTTAGCGATATGCTCGGAATCAGTGATGAGTTCTATACAGTAAGGCGGGCATACGAAGTTTATAGGAAGTATAATAAGAATATTAATTATAGGGCATTTATCGGAAGAGTCGAAAAAAATTCAATCCCCTCATTGAAAATCGGCACAAAGAGGCTCATTCCAAAGAATGCAATTGATTCCCTTAGCCACGTGGCAAAGAAATATTATTCGGTTAGCGAGGCGCTCAAGGAACTCCATAAGCGAAACGTGGCTATCAAGAGGAATGCCTTTGAGAGGAGGCTGGACCGGAACCGCATCCCACATGTGAAAATTAGCGGGAGGAGATTTATCCCCAGAGATGTGGTTTCAGAGCTTATTGAGAAGGAGCTTGCCCTGAGGAAGGGCAGCTACTAACTTTTATCCTTTTTCCTTCTTATTTTTATTTAATGGTGAGAAAGAAGGCTGTTCTACTTGGTGCAGACTATACTATGGAGAACGGGCAGACGTATGCACGGCTGGAAGTTAAAGGAAAATGCGCCTCTACACTATATTATAAGTATGACCCATATTTTTATGTGGATGCGCCGCTTGGGGCAAAGGAAGCAATAGGGGGCATTATTGCAAAGGCAAAGGACGGGGAGATTGTTTCGCCTAAGAATGTAGAAGTTGTGGAGCGGGAGCTCAATGGGGAGAAAAAGAAGCTCCTGAAAGTGTATTGCAATGCTCCGAGGGATGTTCCCCTAATTGAGGATAAGGTGGAATTTGCCACTTATGAATATTCTATTCCATTTGGCCGCAGGTTTTTGATGGATTTTGGGTTAATTCCGCTTTCAGTGATTCATTATGAGCGCGAGGGGCAGTATATAAAGAAATTCCTGGAATCCTCTGGGCATGGGGGAGAGCGCCTCAAAACACTGGCTTTTGATATAGAAACCTATAATCCTGAGGGTGCCTCAAGAGAGGGAAGGGACCCGGCAATAATGCTCAGCTATTCTACTGGGGGAAAGGCGGGGGTAATTACGTATAAAGATATACCTGGGAAGGATTTTGTTGAAGTTGTAAATGGGGAGAAGGAACTTATAGAGAGGTTCTGCGTGCTCCTCAAGGAAAATGATGTGGATATCCTTACTGCATATAACAGCACCAATTTTGACCTTCCCTACCTGCGGGAGCGGGCCAAAAGAAACAAGATTGAGTTGAGCATAGGAAGGGATGGGTCTACTTATAGAACGGTTAAAAGGGGGCTTATCAACCCCCTAAAGGTGCGCGGGCGCATACATGTGGATTTGTATCCATCTGTACGGTTCTTTGGATATACTGGAATGATTAAAACAGGGGATTATACCCTGAAGAACGTATATGCTGCTGTTACGGGGAAAAAAAAGATGATGGTGGAGCGCTCAGACATCTGGAAGATGTGGGATGGCGATGGCTTGGATGAACTGGCAGACTATTCCCTGATGGATGCTACTTCCACTTATGAATTGGGCGAGCATATTTTGCCTATCCAGATGGAATTGAGCGAAGTGAGCCGGCTTCCCCTTTTTGATGTTGCGTATGCAACCAGTGGCCAGCTTGTGGAGAGCTTATTGATGAGTGAGGCAATCAAAAAAGGAATGATTGTGCCCCCTAAGCCAAGCGGCTCTGCGATAGGGGCGCGCATGAAGAATCCAATACAGGGGGCGTATGTAAAATTGCCTGAGCCAGGGATTTACGAGAATATTGCGGTTTTTGATTTTCGTGGGCTGTACCCTAGCATAATTTGTTCTTATAATATTGACCCGGAGCGGCTGGACCGGGAGGGGGAGAGCCATGAATCCCCTACCGGGGCCAGGTTTTTGAAGGAGCCTGTGGGGCTTATTCCGGATGTTCTTGAGACTCTAATTGACCGGAGGATGGAAGTTAAGAAGAAGCTTAAAACCCTGGAGAAGGGCTCGGAAGAATACAGAAAAGCTTATGCAAAAAGCTACGCACTTAAAATTCTGGCCAATAGTTTCTATGGCTACCTCGCGTACGCACGCTCACGCTGGTATAACCGCAGTTGTGGGGAGAGTGTTACTGCCTGGGGGCGAGAGCACATAAAGAACCTGGAGAAAAAAGCAGAGGAAGCTGGATTCAAAGTGCTCTACATGGACACGGACAGTGTATTTTTGCTTCTTGGGGATAAAGGGAAAAAGGAAGCAATGAACTTTTTGGATTCAATAAATAAAGGCCTTCCCGGAAAAATGGAATTAGAGCTTGAGGATTTCTACACCCGCGGAGTATTTGTGAGCAAGAAAACTGGTGATGCGCGCGGGGCAAAGAAAAAATATGCAATGCTTTCAGTTGATGGGAGCATCAAAATTCGCGGCTTTGAACTGGTTCGGAGGGACTGGTCACGTATTGCGCGGGACACCCAGAGGGCTGTCCTTGAAGCTATCCTAAAAGACGGAAGCAAGGAAAAGGCTATGAAAATTGCGCGGGACGCTATTGGGCGCCTAAAAACAGGGTCTGTTCCTTTGGAGGAAGTTGCAATATATACGCAACTGAAAAAGAAACCAGACAATTATGATATTAAATCCCCTGAGCTTTCTGCTGCGCAAAAGGCAAT
>DAOUYQ010000068.1 GCA_030666035.1 Microcaldota archaeon | reverse complement strand
TGAAAGTAATTGCAGATAAAGATGTGGACAGGGAGTATGGAAGCGGCCTTCTCATGGTCTGCACCTTTGGCGACAAGCAGGATATCGTATGGGCATATCGGCACAAGCTTCCAATTATCTCCATCTTGGATAAATACGGAAAGCTCACTGGAACTGGGGAATTCGATGGCCTCAAGCCAGCAGTTGCAAAGGACAAAATAATTGAAAAATTCAAGTCTGAGGGAAAAATAGTGAAGCAGGAGACCCTTCCCCAGGTTATAAAGGTGCATGACCGGTGCAAGTTTCCTGTTGAATACTCAATGTCCAAGCAGTGGTTTGCTGATATTACCAAGCACAGGGATGAAATCAAGGCAATGGCAAGGGAAATACGGTGGGTTCCGGAATTTGGAATAAATTATCTGGATGCGTGGGCAGATTCCGTTGAGTGGGACTGGGTAATTTCAAGGCAGAGGCATTTTGGAACCCCCATTCCATTTTATTATTGCCCTGAATGCGGGGAAACCGCAAAGGCTGACTCGCTTCCCTTTTACCCGGAAAAAGCCCCGGAAAAAACCTGCCCAAAATGCGGAAAAAAGATGCAGCCTGAGCTTTCAGTTTGCGACTGCTGGGTGGATTCGTCCATTACTCCACTGATTGTGGCAGGCTGGCCGGAGCGGGAAGGATGGGAGAGGCTCTACCCAAGCGCACTGCGCCCCCAGGGAGTTGAGATAACCCGCACATGGGCATTCTATACGATTTACCGCTCAGGCCTTGGGATAACCGGAAAGAAGCCCTGGGAGGTAGTTTTGCTTAATGGAAACGTGCTTGCGCCAGATGGAAGAAAAATGAGCAAGTCCCAGGGAAATGTAATTTCCCCAATGGATTTGCTAAAAGAATATCCTGCGGATGCGCTTCGGCAGTGGGCTGCAATGAGCGGCGCAATGGCAAAAGACCGCCCATTCTCATATGAGGATATCAAGTTTGCAAAATCCTTCTTAAACAAGGTCTGGAATGCATCCAAGTTTGTGCAGAAAAGCCTGGAAGGCTACGATGGGGGAAAATCAGAACTAACTACTGTGGATAAGTGGATGCTTGAATCCCTGAATAAAACAATTGAAGAGTGCACTGATGCAATGGAAAAATTTGAATTCCATAAATGCATCAGGAAACTGCAGGATTTCTTCTGGCATGATTTCTGTGATGATTACCTTGAGTATGTAAAATACAGGATTTATGGGGAAGATGCAGAACCCAAAAAGGCAGCGCAATACGTTTTGCATGAAATACTCTATGCATTCATCAAGCTTCTGGCTCCAATCTGCCCGCACATAAGCGAGGAAATTTACCATGAAATGTTTGGAGGAAAGGCGACAGTTTGGAGTGCACACACTGGGAAGCTACCCTCTCAGAACCGAGAGGGCGCAGGTGCCGAATGGCAACGGTCGCCTTCGGCACTAACTTCACAGTGTGTCGGCGAAGCCGATGAATCGCGCTCCGAAGTGGTGAAGGGGGATACAATCAATTTTGCGCCCTGGCCAACTCCAGGCGAGCGCTTCCAGGAAGATTATGAAAAAGTTCTTCCTATGCGGGAATTAATTTCCAAAATCCGGCAGGAAAAATCTTCAAACCAGCTTTCACAGGGAGCAGAAATTATTCTGGCTACTCCAAAACTGGAACTGGAGCCTCAGTTGATTGAAGAAGTAAAAAAGATTGCTAGAATTAAGGAGATTAAAGTTGGGGAATTCAAGATTGAAAAAGTTGAAGTAAAAGAAGAAAGCTAGGTTTTCTCTTCAACTCTGGCAACTATCCTTCCGCTTACAGTGTGCTCAGGCCCGCTTGAGCAGCTGCCCGAGCCAATTACCTCAGGAGCACAGCTTCGGTATACCAGGCTTAATTTCATGCGCTGGATTTCGCCTTTTATTGCTTTGAGGCTGGAGAGCTCCATTTCAACAACCTTGGATGTGCCTTGTGCAATATCTATCCCTGCAGGATCGAGACTGGCATATGTATCATAAACCTCCCCGTCTGCAGTAGTAATGGCTACTCCAACCAATTCGATATCATAACCAAGCCCATTATTCACTTCGAATTTCAAAATGGTCTGCCCACCATCCAGGTAAAGCAGGTGCCCCCCACAACTCAAATCAGGCTGCAGCGTGCATTCTTCTGCAATCAGGTAAGAAGGATTAAATGCCCCGGTGGCCATTAAGGCCGCAATAACAACTACAAGTGCTACAAGTGCCCAGCCGTAGGTCATCAGGTATTCCATTGCGGCCTGGCCTTTTTTTGAACCCATAATCCACTTTTTAGGGAAAATACTTTAAAAGACTTTAGGCTAAATAACTCAACGCGGCAGTGGTGAGATGGCAGACAAAAAACCCCAATTAGTTGATGCAGGGAGCTATTATAAGATTGCCAATGACTACTATGAGAAAGGCGATTACGAGAAGGCAATTGAAAATTACAACATGGCCATCCTGCTGAATCCGCTCTTTTCTGAAGCTTATTTCAACCGTGCGCTGAGCTATTACCAGCTTAAAAACTATGATAAATCAATTGCTGATTATACCGAAGCTGCAGAGCTGGACCCAAAGAATCCAATAATCTTCAACAACAAGGGCGATGCATACTATAGAAAGCAGGACTACACAGGAGCAATCAAGGACTATGACAAGGCAATCATGCTGAATCCAAATTACCTTAAAGCATACTACAACCGCGCCCTCTCTTATGCTTCCCTGGAAGATTATGAGAAGGCAGTGGAAGATTTCACAAAAGTGGTGCAGCTCAAGCCGGATTTTGCAGAAGCATACCACCTCAGGGGCCTTGCATATGAATATGCGGGAGATGTGGATGGCGCAATCTCGGATTATGAGAAAGCATTAGAATTGTCCCCGGAACTTGCTGAAGCAAAAAGCCACCTGGAATCTGCAAAGAGCAAAAAATCCACCGGAGGCGGCGGCGCAGGAGGAGAAGGAAAAGAAGGCAAGACTTCTGAAATCAGGGTTCTTAGGAAACCGGACATGAACTTCACTGATGTTGCAGGAATGGAGAAAATGAAAGAAGAAATCCGGGAAGCAGTAATCTATCCAATGGCAAAGCCTGAGCTTGCCAGGAGGTATGGGAAGCTTGGGGGAGGCGGAATAATCATGTATGGGCCGCCGGGCTGCGGGAAAACCTACATAGTAAAAGCAGCAGCAGGAGAATGTGAGTCTGCATTCATTAATGCAAAGCTTTCCGACTTATTGGACATGTACGTAGGAAACACGGAAAAGAATATCCACAAGGTATTTGAAACCGCAAGGAAGAATGCACCCTGCATTCTTTTCTTCGATGAAATAGATGCAATTGGCGGAAGAAGGGATGCGCAGGAAGGCGCACAGTACATGAAAATGGCAGTAAACCAGATGCTTTATGAGATGGATGGCGTGGAAGCACACAATGAGAATGTTCTTGTGATTGCAGCAACAAATGCCCCATGGGATGTTGACCCTGCCCTCAGGAGGTCCGGCCGTTTTGGAAAAACACTTTATGTTCCGGAGCCGGATTTTGGCTCAAGGAAAGCGATAATTAAGATTCATGCAATTAAAAGGCCGGTTTCCAAGGGAATTCCATATTGGAGGCTGGCCCTTGCAACTTCAGGATATGCGTCTGCGGACCTGAAAGCAATTGTAGAAGAGGCAGCCGCAATCCCCTGGAGGGAAGCTTTCAAGAGCGGCAAGGAAAGGAAAGTACGGGCGTCTGATTTCATCAAGGCAGTAAGAAAAAAGCGCAGCTCTCTTCCTCCATGGTATGAGCAGGCGAACAAGCAAATCGGGAAGCAGGAAGAGATTACAATTGTTGATGGGAAGGAACACAAGAAAGTTACTGATAGCAAGATGGGAGCCGGAGAAAAGGACGCATTCAAGGACCTGCTCAAAGTAATTGAGAAGAGGACCAAGTGGTACAACAAACTCTGGGTGAAAATTCTCAAGAACACTGCACTTATTCTTCCCATTCCATTCTGAGTTCTTTTGGCCTTTCTGCTGTTTTTCAAAACATTTATATATTCTCCAACTGCATCTTCTCAAGGAGCGGATTATTCATGATCATAAGGAATGCAAAATTCTACCAGGGCGGGAAGGTTGTTTCAAAAGACATACTAATTGAAAAAGGAAAGATAGCAGGAATTGGAAAGTTCAAGGGGGAGGGAATTGATGCAAAAGGGCTTTTTGCGTTTCCAGGCTTAATTGACCCGCATGTGCATCTCCGTGACCCGGGCCTTACACACAAGGAAGATTTTAAGAGCGGGACGCGTGCAGCCCTTGCAGGGGGAGTTACCACTGTATTGGATATGCCGAATACAAAACCCCCTGCAACCACTGCAAAAGCATTCAAGGCAAAACTCCAGCTTGCAAAAAAAAGCGCAGTTTGCGATTATGGGCTTCATTTTGGGGCAACAAAAAACAATTTTCCAGAAGTAAAAAAAGCAAAGCCTAATTCAATAAAACTATATATGGGTGAAAGTACCGGAAAACTGCTTGTTGATGATATTTATAGCATTTGGAAGCACTTTGCCCTGTTCCCGAAAAATAAGCCCCTGATTGTGCATGCAGAGGATGAAGAAACATTAAATGCAATGAAAAAGATGAAAGGGGAGAGGGGAGCGATAGCCGAAAAAATTGCAGTAGAAAAAGCGCGCCTCATTGCAGAGCAAACAGGCAGGGTTGTGTACTTTGCACACACAACCACCTTTGAGGCAGTGCACCTTGCAAAGATATGGGAGCGCTCGGTTGTTGAGGTTGCTCCGCACCACCTGTTTCTTTCACAGGATAAAGATGGTGGGCGCCTTGGAAAATTCTCAAAAGTTTACCCTCCGCTAAGGAGCGAAGCGGAGAGGAGGGAGCTTTGGGGCGCACTTTATTATGTGGATACTGTAGGGAGCGACCATGCCCCGCACACTGCAGCAGACAAAAGAGCCGGAGCAGCAGGCTTTCCGGGCTTGGAAACAACCCTTGCACTTTTCCTGGATGCATACAATAAGGGAATGATTGAGCTGCCATGGATAATCAACCGGATGGCGGAAAACCCTGCACGCATTTTTGGCCTTGGCAGCAAGGGAAGGCTGGAAAAGGGCTATGATGGGGATATCACGCTGGTTGACCTTGATGAAAAATGGACTGTGCGGGCAGAGGATTTCGAATCAAAATGCGGCTGGAGCCCATACGAACGATTCAAGCTCAAAGGAAGGGTAAATAAGGTAATCCTCAGGGGAAACCTCGTAGTTGATAATTCAAAAGTAATAAAGGAAGCAAAAGGAAAAAGAGTACTTTAGGTATCGTCCGGGCTTGGCTGCTTGGAGAGAATTACCACTCCCCCCTTATTTTTCATCTCAACACGATACCTTCCCCCCCCATAATCACTAT
>DAOUYQ010000122.1 GCA_030666035.1 Microcaldota archaeon | reverse complement strand
GGGGTATGAGAAACTTGAGCCAAGCATTGTGCATGTTGCACTTGCAGAAGCCAGGCTGGCCAGGGGCATCTCAAGATTCAGTATGAGGGACTTGAGGAGCTCCCACTGGTAGTCTGTTTCAGCATTTGTAATATCCAGTGCAAAATCAATATGGTTGCGGCCTCCAGTGTCCCCAAATGCTGCTGAAATATCCGTATCGGCAAACAGCACCGAGGAATAAGAATCAAACATCAGTATGAGAATCAGGAAAAATACTGTAATGACAACCTGGTACATTTCCTGCCTCGCAAGTATTCTCATCTCCGGCGAATTCACAAGATAGCTGAGCATATAGAGGATTACGAGGATTGAGAATGCTGCAATGGCCGCAATGAAACAAAGGCCCTCCCAGTCACTCGCTGCAAAGGAAAGGGAAACCAGCACCAGGAATAACAGCAGCCTCTTCATCGTATCATCTTCATCATGCCCGGAATATCAATATCCCCTCCAAGCATTGGGGAGAGTGTTCTTATGAATATGAAAGTGATTACTATGCAAAACAGCGGGAGAACCAGTGCAGGGACAGTCAGCTTGGTTATTGCCTTCATCTCTGCCGGCCCATTGAAACCATCCGTTGCGCTCATATAGCTCTCCTTATTCTTCTTTGGGGAAAGATTCCTTTTCCCGCCGCAAAGCTTGTCGCACCTCTGGTGGATTGGGGGATAGCTGGCAAACCCGGGATCTAAAAGGTAATCACAGGAAAGGCAATCAGTATCTGTGAAAACCTCCTTGGGAATAATCATGTAACAGGTGGATTCGGCAACCATAATCTGCTCTTCCAGAGTAGTTGCGGACCTGGCGGCAATCATAAGAAGCGAGGCAGACGCTTCGGAGGGCATATCAGGGCAGAGCTCCCTGCACCCGGGTCCGCTCCTTCCGGCTGTTGAAACCCACCTGCACCGGTTCGGGCAGCCCTCGTCCCACACAATTGTCTTGTTTTCTTCTGCATCATCAAAAGACATGACGTATAAAAGGCGTTCTGCCGAATCATCCTCATCGCAGAAAACTGCCCACCACCACGTATCACATGCATCATAGATATCATACTTAGTATAGCCGTCTGCCACCATCTTGTCGTGCACATCTCCAACCGTCATATCCGGCTCCAGCTTAAACCCATAACCCACATCACATCCAGTTTTTTTGAGGCCGTTAAGGGGGCGGCATTTCTCAGGGCATGCAGTATCATTCGAAGGGGGTGAGAGGCCCCCCATGGGCTCTACCGGGGAATCCAATTTATCCCCTGGAAGGTCCCCTTCTTCAAGCTCTTCGTGGAGCTCAGGGGAATCAATATTTGCATACCTGATTATGAAACATTGTTCCGGGACGTTCTCCCTGCACTGGAATTCGGTCATTCTAGATGCGCAGTCGGTGAGTATATTGGGGTAGGGAAGCGTTCTGCAACTGGGCGGGCACTTTTCATTATAGGCTCCACAGAAAAAGATTGTTTCTCCTATTTCAGGGGAAACTTCAGAATAAATAGGCTTACATACTTCTATCGCAACTGGATCGCCCAGTGGAAGTGGAATAAGAATTATGCTGCACTTCTGGCCCAGGAGGTACTCATCAATTCTTTCCTTGTATTCCTCATCGGTTTCGCAGGACTGGAAGGGGTCTATGCAGAAGCCAGCTGCAAATTCTTCATCTGAATCGCACATGGAGACGTCGCTTGCAACTTGGGATGCGCAATTCCCATCCTGGCAGAAGAAACCGCCGCTGCAGCCTTCTGGCGGGAAAAGCTTTGTAATGTTGGACCGCGTATATTTTTCTCCGGTTAGGGCATTGAATGCAGCCGGGGGAAGCTGCCTGCACTCGGGAGGGCAAAGTTCAGTTGTAATCTCCCCTCCGGTTACTGATGAGCCATAAAGTGTATTGCTTGTAGTGAAATACGCAATTGCATAAGTTGTGGGGAAAACCAGAAGGAATCCAATTCCAAATGCCATAAGCAGCCCCCCCATTTTCCGCGTTACAAAAAACGAGCGGAAGATTATTCCAAGCATCAAAGCCATGGGCGCAAGAGTGCTGGAAACATGGTTGAGTATGAATTTCTGGAAGAAGAGCGCATCCCTCATCCCAAGAAGAAATTGCATCTCCTGCCCCGCGGTGGTAACATCAATCATGAACTTGGGAATTGGCTTGAGGCTAACGGACGAATACAATGCCCAGAACCAACTGCTTGATATGCTCGTGGAAAATGTGCCTTTTTTCCCGCTTTTTACTGCATTCTCAAAGAGGTCATCATAGACTCTCCCGCTTGCATCCAGGTAATTATCAAGATACGAGTTTGCAACTGCTACGGGGCAAAACCTGGTGCTCACATCACATACATGTGCAAATTCACTCGTTTCCAGAATTAACGCCTGTGTAGTAACTTCCGCGAAAACAAGGATGGCCAATACAAACATCACTATAAATGCCGTGGAAAATACTTCCCCCAGCTCTACATCTGCCCAAGCCTTCAGGCTGGGCATCCCAAATGCGCTGGATACAGGATATGCAAGCGCAATCATCCCCAGGCTAATAAGCATGAAAATTATGCAAAAGAGCCTCCATTCCTGTATTACGAATCCTATTATGGTTTGAGATTTCCCGGTTTCAAAATCACCTATCTTTTCTAGTGCACCTGTTGTTGTATCTGTTTCAATAACATATTTGGATTCAGATTCCTGGACACAGCCTGAAACCAGCAGCAGGAGCGCAGCCAAAACAAAAAGGCACAACAGAAATGTGTTTTTCGGCAACCCCGCTGGGAGCCCCCCCTGTTTTTTGGCATCCTGTAGTGCGCGCGAAGGCGGACCCTCCTTGCACCTCTTATTGCCGCTTAAGCCTTTTTTACTTTCATGCTTTATGGCTCTCGGAGCCATAAAGCATGAATTTTTTTCTTTACCCATACCCAGAAAAGCAGGAACGCTAAAAACATCCAAAGACCCAAACAGGAAAACGGTGTTTTTTGGTTCCGCTTTTTGCGTTGGGTAAAACTCCCGTAAAAAGCGATTCATGGGATCACCTTTGCAACCTTGACCATTGCACTCGCCCCGGTAATGAAAACCACCATTGCAAGGTTAGGGAGGAATATGCTCTGGAAGAGAAATGCTGATATTCTTCCCCATCCGGTAATCGTAGTGCAATCCCCCATCACTACCTCTTTATCATCATCACAGTAGTCCATCTCCGCATCCGGAATATCCAATGCCGTTGCATTCACTGCATATGCAAAGGGGAGGATAATTAAAAGGGAGAAAGTAATGGCAAGTACCACATTCCCTGCATCCCTTACAAATGGAAGGGCGCGGAGGAAAAGCCCAAATGGGAGCATAATCGGAAATACGAAATCCTGGATAAAGAAGAGGAGGTAATGCTGCACCCCTGCTGCAACCATGCCTACACTAACCAGGTCCGCAGCAATCTCATACTGGCGGGCAAATGCATTATGGTAAGAGAGGGTGAATGAAGTTTCACCACCAAAAAGCGGGGCAAAATATCCATACATTTTTCCTGCTTTGAATTTCTGTGCAATACTCTGCTTCAAAAGGGACCTCAGCATGCTCTTGCCC
>DAOUYQ010000004.1 GCA_030666035.1 Microcaldota archaeon | reverse complement strand
ATTCGGGGTTGCCCCGGATGAATACAACCGGGACAATGGTGCAATGATTGCATACGCAGCCAGCCTGCTCTATAAAAAATATGGCACAAAGCCAATAGGAAAATGGATGCCCAAACCCTTTCAGCGGATAGATTCCCCCCTCAAGGCCTGACAAACTTTTTTGTAGATATATTTAAATGCCTCTCAAACAACACTAATCTCTATGAAAACTTACAAGCTGATTGCCTGCGCATTATTGGCAGCGCTCGCATTTTTCCTTCAAATCTCCAATGAGATACTAGGGTTTCCAACCGGGTTTGGAATGACTGTGGACCTTGCCGCGGTCCCGGTGCTTATCGCGCTTTTCGTATTCGGTGCAGAGTATGCCATGATGGTGCTCGCACTTCTTGCACTAATAATCCTGGGCACTTCCCCCACAGGATACATCGGTGCACTCATGAAGATGGCTGCAACAATTCCCATGATTGTGGTGCCCTATTTTATTGCACATGAAAAGGCAGTTTCCAGGGAGCTTCTTGGTGCAGTAGCCATAATCCTAATTACGCTCGCCCTCTTTGGAATAGCAACGCAATTTGCAAGCATGCCCGGGCTTGAACTGCTAACAGGCATTCTTCCGCTCGCATTTATTGCAGTATTAGGGTATTGGATGGCCAGCAGGGGGGGAAAGGTGGACCTTTCTTCTCCAAAGATTGCAGTCCTTGCGCTTGTGCTTGCTGCGCTCTCCAGAAGCACAGTAATGACGCTCTCCAACCTTTACTTTGCAGGCCCGGTATTTTTCCACATAAGCCCTGCTGAGTTTATGAGTGCACTGGATAACCTGGTGCTCCCGGTGCTTGGAAGCGGGATGGGCTGGTTTGTAATATTCTTCTGGAATTGCCTGCAGTCAGTAGTTGAGTTTGCATTTGCATGGATTCCAGCATATTACTTTGGGCTTGTGAAGAGGCACTCCTAAATGATAATTGCAGATTCCCTTTCCCTCAAAATCAAGGAGAGGCAGATTCTCCGCAACCTTAGTTTTGGCATAGGCAAAGGCGAAGCTTTGGGGATTTCAGGCAGCATGGGCTCAGGCAAAACCTCCCTCCTCTATTGCATAAAAAGCATAATTCCTGCATTAAAGAAAGGAAAGGTTTCCGGGAGCCTTAAAGTGAATGGTGGCCCAAACGACAAAAATCTCCGAAAAGACGTAGGAATTGTTTTTCAGGACCCCAACGACCAGATTTTTTCCAGAACAGTATATGATGAGGTGCAGTTTGGGCTCAGGAACTATGGGCATTCCGGGGCAATTCTCGAAGAGAAAGTTGAAAATGCACTAAACAGGGTCAGGCTCTGGAACCGGAAGGACGATGACCCCTTTGAGCTTTCACACGGGCAGAAGCAGAAACTCGCACTTGCATCTGTGCTTGCAATGGAGCCGGAAATACTTCTCCTTGATGAGCCTACTGCAAGCCTGGATTACCGCACATCAGTGGAAGTGTACCAGACACTCGGGGAGCTGCGCGAATCCGGAAAAACAATAGTAGTTGTTGACCACAATACAGACCTGCTGCTCTCCCTTGCGGATAAGTTCCTTATTCTGGATGGGGGAATGCAGGTGGCATTTGGGGAGGAAGAGGTGTTCTCCAAAGCAGAAGTGAAAAAGGCAGGGGTGAAAATTCCATGGAGCTTAAAGGGAAAAGCGGATTGATTGTTGCCCTCGTGTTGGTTGCAGCTGCAATCCTCACGCCCATAGAGTATGCTCCGCTCGCATTTTTGCTCCTTCTTCTCTGGGCAGCCTTAAACAGGCTTAGCATAGCAGCCGCACTTGCAGCAACAATCCTCTTTGCACTTTCCATGGCGGTTGCAGGAATAATTCTTGGTTTGGGAATTGAGCATGGAATACTCACTGCATTCCGCGCAATCTCCATTGTCCTTCCAGTGTATACATATTTCTCCGCCAGCTCCATGCAGGAATTGATGGAAACACTGGAATCCTTTCATGTGCCCAGGGATTTTGCATTTATGCTCTCCATTTCCATTCCATATTCCCGCATAATGGGAAGAAAAGCGCAGGCAATAGGAATTGCACAAAGAAGCAGGGGCGGGAAAAGCCCATGGGCATTCATAATGCCCCTCCTGGATTTTGTATTCATAAGGGCAAGAATGCTTGCAATCTCAATAGAGAGCAGGGGATGGTCCCCTTCTCCGGAAAAAGAGGAATAATCTTATTTTGCATTCCTGGAACTCCCAGGGGCAGGAGGGCATTTTTTGGCAGCTTCTTCATCCTCTTTTCTTCTGGCCATTTGCAAGCTCCACAGTATGCTATTGCCAATATTTGAAATTGCTAATACGATTCCAGCAAACATGCCAAGGGCAAATGCCACATCCCATCCCCTCCAGAATTGGCTCTTGAACCTAACAGGAGGCAAATCATTCTCCAGCTCCGCAACCACATATCTTGAATGTGAAATCGCCCTCTTCAATGGCTTAATGCCCTGGGACCGCAGTGCCTTTGCCAAATGCCATTTTGCAGCTTCAATGCTGCATTCATCATATGTATTTTTAGCTTCTGCAGCGCCACCAATCTTTTTTTCCAGGCCAAGTGCAGTTTGCTGCAATTGAACTAATTCCCGCCACCGCTTCCCCATCCTCCTTTTCTTTTTAGGCATATGGTGAGGGGTTTCTCCCAAAGAGCCCCCTATTTTTTCACAATCAATTGAAATTGGAGCGGGTTCCCCAAATATCTCTTGTATGCCTAAGATTGCAGCTTCTCCAGTTCGCAGTGGCCCAAAGCCACCTTTAACGCCTTTCATAGCAAGCGTTTTTTCGGCACTGAGCACTATCTGGACCGGTTGCCCGGGCCCATTTTTGCAGCTGATAGTCCCGTGCCCATCCTCAAGCACCACTGTTCTGGGCCATTCTCCATTGGAAGTATATATCCCGGTTACAGACAGGGATCCATCCCCAACTTTTATCCGCAGCCTTTTTTCCATTCTTGTTCTAGGGTTTCCCTTTAGTGAAAGCCTGGCGCGGGCAGGGCCCCCCTCCCCGTATATGCATATTCCCGGGAGGTGCTCGCACTGAGTTTTATACCTGGATGCATCAAAGCGCTGCTTTCCATACATTGCTGAAGCTGCAAGAAGTGCGGCAGAAAAAACAAGGGCTCTTCCCTTTACTCCCATTAGGTGTATTTTAGTGGTAAAAAGTATTTAAGCTTATGGCTAAACCCAATTTTTGATTTCTCCAATTCTAGGATTAATGGGTAGGTATAAAAATATTAAACTGCTAGAGTTTTCCAATGCTGTTCCTGAAGCGCCTTACAGTTTTGATGTTTTATGCATCCCTGCCCCTCTTAATCCCCTTAGGCTACAGCTTATATCTCGAGGATGGGGCATGGGAAACAATTGCGTTTACAATTCTTTTGCTGGCACTTCCCGCAGTGCCCCAGCTCCTGCAGCACCTTTTCCAGAATGTGAAAAATTTTGCCCTTTCCCTCTTTCAGAGCGATACGCCCTTCAATTACACCCAGCTTATTAATATGGAAAAGATGCGGGAGGAAGTTGCAGAGCTCAGGCTAGGGCAGATTCTTGCGCTTGTATCAGCCGCATGGCTGATAATCCCGGCAATTTGCATGATTCCGTACCTTGCATATGAATTTAGCATAGTGGATGCATATTTCGAGAGCATTTCCGGGTGGACCTCCACAGGCCTTTCTGCCATTCCCACAATTGACGGGCTTCCGCCTAGCATAATCCTCTACCGGAGCGTAACTCAATGGGTTGGAGGTTTGGGAATTGTAATTTTGATGCTCACAGTGATGAAAGGAAGGGAAGCAAGGCATTTCCTCAAAGCAGAGGGCCGCGCCAGTACGGACGTAGGAATAAATAAGGCAGCAGGAAGCATTTGGGGCACCTACCTGGTTCTTACACTACTTGGAATCGCACTGCTTTATGTAATGGGTTTTGATGTATTTAATACAGTAAACCTTACTTTTGCGGGAATTTCCAATGGAGGGTTTTTCCCATTTGATTCATACGACTTTAGCAACTACCAGCAGTTTGCGCTTGCCCTCCTGATGTTTGGAGGTGCAACCAGCTTCCTCTTCTACCGAAAAATTGCAAAAGGAAAAATAAAGCAAGCCCTTTTGGATGAAGAATTTATATTCTACGTCCTCCTCACAGTTTCTGCGATTTCGCTTATTTATTTTGTGAGCCAGGAAGATATCTACAATACCTTCCTGAATTCCATTTCTGCAATTGCATGCGGAGGCTTTGCAATCGGGGACCTCTCCATTATGCACGCATTCCCCCAGTATATCCTCATACTCCTGATGCTTATGGGGGGCATGATGGGTTCCACAACAGGAGGCATTAAGTTGCGGAGGATACTTGTACTGCTCAAATCCATCCTGCGCAATATACGGGCAGCATTCCTGCCCACAGGCTCAGTGCAGGTAGTGAAGATAAATGGGGAAGCAATAAGCGAAGATTCCCTGGTAGAGAGCTCTACTTTTATATTTGCATATATACTCCTTTTTCTTTTTGGATGCGGGGTGTTTGTTGCAATTGATTATGAACTTGAGGCCTCAATGTTCATGATTGCCTCGGCAATTGGCAATGTAGGGCTTGCAGTGCTCCCAATTCCCCCAATGGCTGAGGGAACGAAAATATTTTTAATTGCACTGATGTATTTAGGTCGTATCGAGATTTTTCCGAGTCTCGCATTAATAAAATTCCTATTGAGGAGATAAATATGAAACTTTTGATATTTGGCGCCGGAAGGGTTGGAACAAACCTTGCAACTTTCCTGGAGAAGAAGCATGATGTTACAATTGTGGAGATAAACAAAGACGTATGCGACAGGCTCGCAAGCGAATCCAATTTTCATGTAATATGCGGGGACACTACAGACCCGGAGCTTCTGGATGAGCTGAAGCTGGGCGAGGCCGATTTTATTTTTGCAGTCACAGGCCATGAGGAAGCAAATTTCCTGATTGCGCTTTATGCAAAGCATGCAAAATGCAAAAGGGTAATCTGCCGCGCATCAGAGCCCAAATACTCCAAACTGATGCAGCGCCTGGGTGTGGAGCCCCTCCTCCCCGAATGGACTCTTGCGCGCGAGCTTGCCAGCATGGTAATGCACCCTGTAATCACCCTTCTCCTGGACCCGCAGTTTTCCCAGATTGAGATGCTTGAGAAGGAGGTTTCCGGAAGCCTGGATGGGAAGAGCATTGCAGATGCATCCAAGAAGGAAAAAGCAACAATTGCTGCAATCTATGATGGAGAGCAATTCCAGCCCGCTTCCCCGGATCTTGTGCTCAAGAAGGGCATGAAGATAGTTTATGTGAAGCATAACCCCAAGTAAACATATTAAAAAACAAACTCTTCCTTATTTTTTCATGAGGCCTGTTTCTAGGAAAGCGCAGGGGGCCACACCCTGGCAGCCCCGCATGGAGAGGATAGGAGAAAGGCTTTGCGTGCGCACAATGTACACTGGGCAGCGCGCAGAAATGAGCCTGGAGCAGGCCCAAACCCTTGACAGGAAGCTCCTGCGAACCGTAAGCAGCTCTATGGATTTGAAGCGGATCAGTGAATTGCTGCGGGAGGGCGCCGACCCGAATGCAAGAGAGGGCAGCATTAATTTTACTGCGCTAATGATTGCCGCCCGCAGGGGAAAAGCGCATTTTGCAGACCTTTTGCTTGATTTTGGCGCAGATTCCTGCCTAAGGGGCCATGGAAATGCAACCGCATATGAAATTGCCAAAACATGGGGGCAGGAGGAGGTAATCTCTCTTTTCAGAAGGCGTGGACTGGCACATATTCCCAAATAGCTTTCTTGGCCCGGTAAATCGGCTTTAAAAAGACTTCGATAGAAGGTTATCTCATTAAAATAGGTGTATTAAGATGGGAGAGAAAAGACCTTTTGATATTTTGAATAATGCCCTGAACAACACGGTCGTTATTGGTCTGAAAGGTGGAGTCACATTTCGTGGGACTCTTGTTGCATATGATGTGCACATGAACCTTGTGCTTGATAAAGCGGAACAGCTTGAAAAAGGGGAAGTGAAGCAGGGAATCGGTACCTGCCTCCTTCGTGGAGATAGCGTGGTCTACATTTCCCCATCCTGAAAAAAGAATGCATTTTTTTTGTTCTTGATTGGAAATTTAAAAATTTCCAAAGCGAACAAAATCTATTAATTTTGTTCCTAGGGCTTGTAGCTCAGTAGTAGAGCGCTCCCTTGGCATGGGAGAGGCCGGGGGTGCGACTCCCCCCAAGTCCATCAATTTTTATAACCGTGTTAAGCTAGTGCAAAAATTGTCAAAAAACACCGTGTTACGCTACCTTCTTGTTTTATGCCTATTCCTTAGCGTGTTCTGCTCATAAAACCCTCCTTCGCTCGGGCTTTATGGCCTAGGGGGGGTTTACGCTTCTGCAAAAAGCGGAATAGGTGAAACCCTTTTATTTTTTCCCTTCATTCTCCATTCATGAGCAGGATAAAAACAGCAATATTGTTCATTTTGTTTCTGGCAGGCCTTTTTGCCTCCCAGTATGCGGAATTGTATTATCCGAACGAACAGCTTGCAGTAAAGACAGTCCAGACGCTTACGATAATATTCCTTGCGCTTTTCCTGGATTCAGTAATTGGGGGGGTAATGGCAAAAATACAGCTCTATAAAGTGAGGTACTTCCTCTCAAAGATTTCAAGCTACATAATCTATCTAATTGCGATTATAATAGCACTGGGAATCTGGGTAGAGCAGACCCAGAGCCTTGTAATGGCAATGGGCTTCATTGGGGCAGGAATTGCAATTGCCCTCCAGAGGCCATTAATGAATTTAGTTGGCTTCCTGGTACTAATCACGGTAAGGCCATATGAAGCAGGCCACAGGATAGAGATAGGTGGGGAAAAAGGCGATGTAATAGATGTGGAACTGATGTATACAAAACTCATGGAGATAGGCGGAGATGACAATTATGACCAGTTCACCGGAAGAATAAAGCAAATCCCCAACTCCTATGTGCTGGAAAAGGTAATAAACAACTACACGAAGGATTTTGGATTTGTATGGGAGGAAATGATGATTCCCATTACTTACAACAGCAACCTGAAGAAAGCAAAAAAAATAATGGAAAAGGTAGCAGAAAAGGTAACCGGGAAATTCGCGGACAAGAGTGAAACCCAACTGAGGAAAATGACCTACAAATACCTGTTTGAGCCAAGGGATATCCATCCAACAGTGTACATAATCCCAACAGACAATTGGGTGGAATTAAGGCTTCGCTTCATCGTAGAATCGAAGCACAGAAGAAGGTACGTAAACCCTATTTTCGAAGAGATTCTGGATAGATTCCAGAAGGCAAAGGATATAAAAATATCATCCAAAACAACCGCGAGAATCTGGGATACTCCAAGGAGAGCCAACTACTAAAGTTTGGGAAGAAAAGAAAACATCCTGTCTATTCCAGGGCCAAAAATATCATCCCACACGCCCCCCAGATTAACAAAGCTCATTGCAACCTGCAATTTAGCTGCTGCAACAATATTATTGCTCCTAAACACTAACTGCTTTCCCCGCACAGCCTCATCCAGCGTAAGCTCCCCGGAATTAATCCTGCCCAGGGTATCCCTGCTCAGGGAGATTTCCAGTGCAGCATCAGGATACTCCCCTTTCCCAATTTCCAGCACATCCCCTTTATCCCCAAACCTGGCACCATAGGTTCCCAGCCCGGAAACATGCACATTTGCCTTTTCCCCGCTCCACAAAAACCTCAAAGGCGGAGGAACCTCCACAACCTGTGCATTGTATGCAGATAGGTATGTTCCGCCGGAAGAAGAAATAAAAAAGTTGGAAGCAAAAGAAACAGAAACAATAAAGAGAAAAAGGAAAAGGCTATTCTTCATCCGCTACCTTCTCCTCCCTTGAAGTAAATTCCCTGGCATGCGCTATTGCAAATTCCACGGCTTTCTTTGCCTCTTTGTTTTTGGAATATTCTGAAGAGAATGCAGCAAAGAAAGTTTCTTCCATCCCTACGGATTGGGGCGCGCTTACCTCTTTTACTATGAATCTGGATTCATCGCCGCGCTCAATAAGGGTTACGCAACTGGGCTCAGTAACCAGGAGAATGCCATTTTCCCTTACCTGTGAAAGGAGGTTTTCAGGAAGAAATTCTATTTCTGAGGGAGTTGCCTTGAGCACTTTTACCCTCTCCACATTTTTAATCCCGCACTTCCGCTGTTTTCCAAATTTTTCAGGGTCCCGCACAAATCCCTTTGCATCCATATATATTTCCTCATAATTCCCTTTGAGGCTGTCTAAGCAAAGCTCATTGGAAATTGCATATGCAAGCACAATTTTTGAAGTGATGGGGGCAAAACTCAATTTGCATGCACGCGGGAATCTTCCAATTTCCTTTTTTCCATGTACATGAATTTCCACGATTCCCCGCTTTCCCTTTGCAACTTCATAGTTTTCCCCTAGTGCGTCCAGGGTATTTTTTATGAAGTATGCGGGTCCACCTGCCCGTTTTTCTATCCTGTCCTTATCATTGTCCACAATTATATTATCGGCAAAACAGCCTGCTATGTAAAACTTCGCCATATTCCCATCACCCTTCCCGAGTCGACCTTTTGAAACCTCAACCTTGCAGATTCCCATCTTTTTAGTCGCCTGTTTTTGCATTCAAAAGCAGATTTGCCCTGCCCCAGAATGTCCCTGGTATTCCGAAATGCAGGTATTGCCGGCTTCGCCGACTGCACTTTAGAATACTCATTCCCCAAACTAAGTAGTACCAAACAGTAACTATTCATGCCCTTCCCCCTTTTTAATACTAGCTACAAAAATTTGTTTTTCCTTTTGTTCAAAATCCATCGTTTTCCGAAGGTTTTTTAAAGCAAAATGCCGAATTAAAAGAGTTTTCCAAAGGTAAGGCGCCATGCACATTTCCAGCATTAAGCTCAGGGGCTTCAAGTCCTTCAAAAAAGCAGACATAGAGCTTCCGCCAGATTTTATTTGCCTTGCCGGGCCCAATGGGAGCGGGAAGACCAATGTGCTGGATGCAGTCCGTTTTGCACTTGGGGAAAAATCCCTGAAGTCCCTGCGTGCACGGAAAGTGAAGGATCTTATCTGCCATAATTCCAAGGTTGCAGAAGTAATTCTCAAATTTCAGGATGACAAGAAATATGAACTGAGGCGTGCAATCCGCGAAGATGGAAAAATCCGTTACCTGCTCAATGGGAAAACATCTACCCGGGGCGCAATAATGGAGCTCCTGGGAAAATATAACCTGGATTCCAGCGGGAGAAACATAATTGCACAAGGGGAAGTACAAAAAGTTGTTGAAATAAGCGGAAGGGAGCGCAGGATGATAATTGATGCAGTTGCAGGAATTGCTGAATTTGAAGCAAAGAAGAAAGAGGCAATGAGGGAGCTGGAAGTAGTTGAGAGGCGCATGAGCGATGCAAACCTGGTTCTCGGCGAGCGCACTGCATTTTTAAAGGAACTTGAAATCGAGAGGGAGCGCGCCCTCAGGTATTCTTCTTCAGTAGAGCTCGTAAAGTGCACAAAAGCAACCCTTCTCCAGCTGGAACTCAAAAATGCAGAGAAAAAGAAAACAAAACTTGCTGCATCCCTTGAAGATGCCAGGAAAGGAACCGATTCGGCAAACAAGGAGATGGGCCTGATTGATAACCAAGTAAAAAAAGAAGAAACAGAAAAGGCAAAAGTCACCGCGGAAATTGGGGCAAAGGAAGAGCGCGAGCGCTTATTCAGGGAAATGGAGAAAACCCGTGCAGAAATCTCTTCGCAGAAACAGGTGCTTTTGGATTCCAGGGAAAATGCGGAAAAATCCGCTGCTTCTGTCCAATTCATTGAAAAGGACATTGAAAAGGAAAAGCAAATTCTGGAAACAATCAGGAGGGAAGAGCAGGAGCTCAGGAAAAAAATGGTTCCGCTGGAGAGCCTGAAGCTTGAGCACAGGGAAAGCAAGGAGGTTTCCGCCATGCGCAAATCCCTAGGCGGCCTTGAGGATGGGCGCATCCGCCTGCGCGAGCAGATGATTGCGCTCAAAGGTGAAATTGAAAAGGCCGAATCCCTTGTTGCAGAAAAGCAAAAAGTGCTGGAAACTGAGGGGGAAGAAGGAGCTTCACAAGGCAATGCCATAGAAGAAGAAATTGATGAATTGCGCAAGCAGCTCTCAGCAATTGTTTTATCCCAGGACCGCCTTTTTGCGCGGGAGAAGGAATTAAACGATGAAAATGCAATGCTTGACCGCAGCCTGCTTTTGCTCAGGGAAAAAGTAGCAACCCTGCGTGCCCAGACTTCTGCACGGCTGCGCAACCCCGCACTCCAGTTTATTTCCGAATTAAAGGAAAGCGGGAAAGTGGATGGGATCCATGGAACGGTTGCAGAGCTTATTGAGTTCAAGCCGGAATATTCCAAGGCGATTGATGCTGCCGGAGCCGCCCGCCTCCTTTATGTGGTGGTGGATTCTGCGGATGTTGCAGTAAAAATTATTTCACACCTAAAAAAGGCAGGAAGGGGAAGGGCAACCTTCCTTCCACTTAGGGAAATCGTCTCTCCCCAAATTACCGCGAATGGAGGGATGGGCCGCCTCTCCGAATTCGTCCGCTTCAACCCACAGTATGCAAATGCAATGGATTTTGTATTTGGGAATACACTCCTGGTGGAGGATGCAAAAGATGCAAAAAAGCTTGGAATTGGAAAAGGCCGCATGGTCACACTAGATGGCGATTTATTTGAAAAATCAGGAATAATTACTGGAGGGAAAACAAGGGGGGGAGCCGCTTCCGCTGCCCAGCTTTCCAAAATGGAGAGCGAGCTTGAAGCAGGCAAAAGCAGGAAAGGGGGAATTCTTGATGACTTAACCAGCATCCGGCAGGATATGTCGCTTTTGAGGCGTGAAAAAGCCGAAGCAGATGTTGCGCTCAAGAAAAAGGAAGTGGAACTTGATTCCATAAAAGAGAAGCTCCAAGAGAGGAAGAAGCGTGAAAAAAGGCAGGGCGAAACCAAAGAGGAAATCAAGGAACTAAATAGCTCTATTGGACTTTCCACCTCCAAGCTTGCTTCTTACGAAAAAAAACTCTCCCAGCTTGAAGTGGAAATCCAGCAGGCCCAGGAGAGCCTGGATGCAAAAATAAAGAGCGAGTCCTCGCGCATGGAAAGCATGGAAAAGGACAGGGAGGAGAAGACCAGGCTCTACTCATCCCTTCGTGCACAGGCAGATTCCAGGCGAAGGGAAGCAGAGGTAAGGGAAGAGGGCCTCAAGGAAAAATACGCAAGGCACAAGAGGCTCCAGGAGGAATGGGAAACCCTGAATTCACGAATAAACCAGCTCACCTCCCGCATAGCCCGCAAAGAAGATGATTTTGGCAGGGTTGAGGAGAAAATGGGCGCATCTGACCGTGCAATCAAGAAGCTCCTGGGAATGATGAGGGAGTTTGAGAAGCGCCTCCAGGAACTCGGGGAGAAAAAAGGCAATCTCCAAATGGAATTCTCAAAACATGAAAAAACACTCACTGTTGCGGAAGTTGAGCTCCAGAATATCAATACGCGCATTGCAGACCTGCAGGAAGAATCCAGGGAGTATGAAGGAATCGAGCCTTTGGAAGGAAAGCGCGAATCCCTGCTTGAGCAGATGAAATCAGCAGAAGCCTCAATTCTGGAACTGGGGGCAGTAAACCTTGCAGCCCCGGAGATGTATGAAGAGAAGCAAAAAGAGGCATCCGAAATGCGGGAAAAAATCGAGAGGCTCCGCATAGAAAAGGATGCAGTAATTGACATGATTGCGGGAATTGAGGAAAAAAAGAAAGAAGCATTTTTCAACACTTTCCATGAGGTGGACAAGCAGTTCCGCAAGCTATTTACACTCATTAATATTGGGGAAGGCCACCTTTACCTGGACAAGCCCTCCACCCCATTTGAGTCCGGCCTTTACATAAAAGTGAAAAGAAACAACAGGGAGCATTCCCTTGAATCCCTCTCAGGGGGCGAAAAGAGCCTTGTTGCGCTCATGTTTGTGTTTGCACTCCAGTTCTACAAGCCCTCCCCGTTTTATGTGCTGGATGAGGTGGATGCACCGCTGGATAAGGTAAACACCAAGAACCTTGCAAAACTGCTCAAAAAGCTTGCTCCCCAGTCCCAGTTTCTTGTGGTAAGCCACAATGATATTATGATGGGAATGGCAAGTGCAGTATTAGGTGTGAGCAGGGTGGATGGCATCTCAAGAATAGTTGGGGTAAAATTGGAAAAAGCAAAAGCCCAGGAAGGGGCTTCCGTGCCTCCCGCAGCTCAAAACTAAACTTCCTTTTCAAGGTAAATTTCCATTATTCCCAGGACCATGTCCCCGGTTACAGTTGCATTAAAAATTACTTCTGCAGTCTCGTTCAGCTCAAAATGCAGCCCGGATGGAAGTTCCATTTCCCCTGCTTCCAGCGAGTACCCATCAAAATCTGTTGGAAGGGATACTGTGTATGTATTCACCTGCTCGTATTCATATGTAAGGTTTGGGGCTTCCCCTGCCGTAATTTGCAAAACTGAATCCGGGAATGTTGCCTTTCCCATGAAATCTCCTTCTGCAAGTGTCCGGTTGGTAAAATTCCCCAGCACGCTTGCACTCTCCTGTGAAATATATGTTACGTATTCTTTTTTCAGGAACATTGTTTCACCCGGGGAAAGAGCAGGCTCGAACACAACATAATCTTTGCGGAGATATGCCACATTTTCCTCCCCATATTCCCCTTTAAGCGAATCCACATCAATACTCCTGTTCTCCCAGGGAACAGCAAATATATACGCACTGGCATTCGCGCCTACGATTGTGCATTCCCCTGAAAGCTCCACATTTGAGTAATACATTTTTGCATCAAGGATGTTATAGGTATTTGTGCCGTCGGTTTCCACGCTGAGCAGGTAACTCACTTTCCTCCCCGTTTCCAGCACAGGCTCCATAGTCAATTGATGGTATCCCCCATGGATTTGCATCCTGCTCCCATCTGCAAGCATGATCTCGTATTCATCCGGAAGCCCTATCTGCCCCACTGCAATTGTGGATATTTCCAGCTCCTTGAACTCATTATAAACCGCTTGTGTTTTTGCGGAATCCCTGAGGGTAATTCGATATACCCCATCATCCACTTCCTCTATATCCAGCACCTCGGGATTTTCAAGTATCTGGGTTTTCTGGAATTCGGATGGGGCAAAGGCATACAAAAATGCGCCATAGGAGTAAATAGTTACATTTACATTTGCAGTTCCGGTATAAATTGTGCCCTCTTCAGGCCCCGTGTTTCCCGACCAGTTCTGTACGCTCATCGAAAGAGGCTCAATAAGGAAAAGCAAGGCTAAAATTACCACGGCAATTTTTACAATTAACCCTTTATCCATCAAAACACCAGAGTTAGATTGATGTGAAAACAATTTTAAAGAGCACCGCCTTAATATATGCTAATCTTTTCGATTATTTGGTGTTATGAATGGTTAAAAAAGGAGATTTTATACTAATAGAGCTGGAAGGCAAAGACCAGAAGGGAAGGGTATTTGATTCCACAAACGGCGAAGTTGCAAAAAAGCTCCACGGAAAGGAGGGCCCCCTTCTTGTAATTTATGGAATGGACAGGCTGATTCCCGGAATTTACGATGCCCTCAATGGAATGGGTGCAGGGGAAGAAAAAGACATCCACCTTAAAGTACAGGAAGCATTTGGGGAGAGGAAAAAAGAGCTAATAAAAATCATGTCTGAAGCTGAATTTGCAAAACACGAAGTCCGCCCTGAGGCCGGCCTCGTAATCCATGTGGATACTGACACCGGCCGCCTCTATGGAACCGTAAAAAGCGTAAATGCGGGAAGGGTGATGGTGGATTTTAACCATCCGATTGCGGGGCAGGAAGTGGATTACCACCTCCAGCTCAACGAGGTTTACACAAAACCCGAAGACAAGGTAACAACACTCCTCAATTACCTGAAGCTTGAAGGAAAATTCGAGCTTTCCAAGGAGGGCGAACTTACAATAACCCTCAGGAAAAAAGAAGGCAAGGAATACGAATTGCACAAGGCAATGGTTCTTGCTATGCTGCGCTCCAAGATTCCGGAAATAAAGAAGGTTGAACTAAAGGAAGAGTAGAATGTGCAGGATTTGCGAAGTTGCCGCC
>DAOUYQ010000113.1 GCA_030666035.1 Microcaldota archaeon | reverse complement strand
TACTGTTTTGAACCTTGCTACTAGCATAAAGGCGGTTGCCTGTGCTGCACTTACCCCAAAGATGGACATTACAAGAACTCCCCCTGCTTCGCTGAAACCTAAACCTGCAAGGGTTGGAGTTGGGACGAATTCAAGCATTGTGACCAGGGGCTGGAAAAAGAAATAAAATAGTTCCTGCGGATAGGCGAAATTCTGGATTATTATTCCCAGGGAGAGGGCAACTGCATACCAGGAGAGGGCCTTGAAAGTCCAAGTAATTAATAATAGGGCAAGGAGGATGGGGGTTTTTTTTATTACCACATCCGAGTGGTCCTGGACTCTGTGGAACATTGCATACATCTTCCCTATTATTGGCCAGGTTTCTGAAAAATGGAAGAGCTTTAGAAAGCGGCGGGAGTACATCAAGAGGAGCATTACGATGAGGACAAAGGAGAGGCCGATGACCCCTAGCCACATGAGCCAGCCGTTTTCAATCATTGCATAATCTATCAGGAAAAGGATTGCGAGGCCTCCCACTATTATTTTGAAAATAAAATCATATGCCTGGGGGCCAAGGATTGCAACCATTGCCTTTTCTGAGGGGACCTTGTAGTTCTTGTGCATTACTGCTGCGGTTGCGAGGTAGCCGCTTCTTGCAGGGGTAATGTCTGCTAGGAGCATGCCGGTGAGGTGGCATTTGAAGATGCCAATCCATGAGATGGGCGCATTCATTGCATCCAGGAGGATTTTCATCCTGAGGCTCATCATCAGGTACATTCCAAGCAAAAGGAGAATTGAAATTAATAGCCAGAAGAGGTCTATTTCTTCAATTGTTTCTATAAACTCGTTAAAGCCTACAAAATGGAGGAGCAATGCAACTATTATTAGCGAAATACTTACGTCGAATGCAATTTGGTATTTGCTTGTGATGAATTTCTTCAAGAATGCTCACCGTAAAGAGGATTTGAAACCAATACTTTTAAATATGTGCGAAAGAACACCGTCGCAAGAAGGGAATAGGAAGCTTTATAAGGATGTATGATGAATAGAGGTATTCTTCTGCAGGTTTGTGGAAGCCGCTGGAATCTGGCAACTGGCTTGTGAGCAAGTGGCAAAACGCACAAGTTGGATTTGAACTGGATTCTTGAGCCATAGACTTTTGGTTTCGGCCTTAAAAACCTGCAGTTGACTTTTCTCTATTTTTGAATTGGAGCAGTGTGTTTTATTCCCATTAGTAAAAAGAAGGCCATATTTGCAGCTAAGCACTTGGGATTATGGACCATTATCACTTTATGCAATATTCCTGAATCCGGGTTAGGGGAGCCAAGGTTCCTGCTTTGAGCAGGCTTTGCAAAAATCTTTAAAGATTTGAGGTGCAACTATTGTATGATCTTGGCTATGAATCAGGAATTATTTGGTGGCAAAAATGATGATTATTGAAAAGATTGACCCGAGAAAGTTGAAGAACATAAAAGAACCGTTCGTAATTGCGTGCGATGGATGCGCCAAACTCTGCAGTGTGGGTGGAGAGGAAGGTGGAGCGGAGCTTGCTGAAAAACTTGGGTGTGAATATAAATTAGTCCCACGCTGCTGTTCAGAAACAATAGTAAAGGCATTTATGAAAAAGATGCCAAAAAACAAGACACTCATCGTTCTCGCATGTGATGCTGGCTTTCCTTTCTTTGAGCAATTGGGATATAATTTAGTTCCGGGGGCGGAGACGCTTGGCATTGGGGGGATGGATGAAAACGGAAAGCTGGTAATTTTTAGGAAATGGTAGATTCAGGTGCATCATCTAATCTAGTAAACTAGTAAAGGGCCACGACCGGGATTCGAACCCAGGTCTGGGGGACCACAACCCCCCGTGCTGCCGACTACACTATCGTGGCCATGAGCTTTGGCGAATGGACACGGGCACCAAACAAGGTTTGGTCAAATCGTGGCCATGGGGTTTTACCGGATGGACATAAGCATTGGACGCAAGTCCAATCTAATCGTGGCCATCACTCAAGGCAAGGAATATATTGAGTATGGATAGGTTAAAAAAGGATTATGGGCTTTTGCCCAAAGATGCAAACAGGGTTCCTTTTCTTTTATTTAGGGCGCGCATCAGGTGCGAGCCATCTCCGTGCACAAAAACAACTTCTTTTGGATTAATTAGATCTACATACTTTAGGATATCTCCAAAATCAGAATGGTCGCTTAGCGGAAAACCAATATCAATATTCATCCTATACTTTTGCACCCATCCAGAGATTCCTGCACAGTATGCAGGGCGGTTGAAGGCCTGGGATAGGCGGGAGGCAAAACTTCTTCTGGCAATTCGAGGAGTATTAATTGCAACAAAAGAGCCACGCATTACTTCTTCTGCTTCATCTGTTCCTACAACTACACGGTCTAGTTTTACTCCGTGCTTTTCATAGACGGAATTGAAGTGTTCTGATTCTGGGGTTACTACTGGGGTTACTCCGCAATAATCATTGAGGACTTTTATTATCTCTTGGGTTTTGCCAAGGTTATATGCACCGAAAAGCAGAATGGAATTCTGGTTTTGTTTTACCCAGCGGGAAATTTCTGAATATGTTTCTTCAAGGGGCGGAAAGGAAAAGGAGGGGTCTCCATATGTACACTCGATTATGAGGCGGTCGGCTTGTTTTGGGGTTGCGCCTTTTGTGCAGATTCCGTCTTCAGTTCTAAAGTCTCCAGTATACAAAACTGTGCCGCCGTCAGTTTCGGCCCAGAGTTGGGTGGAGCCTAAGATGTGCCCGGCATTGAGCATTTGGGTTCCTGGGTGAGTTACTGAAGTTGCATTTAAACGGGCTAATTCAATTGTGGCTTCTGTTGCAATTATTTCTTCTTTTCTTTTCATTCCTCCAGTGTGGTCTCCGTGTGCGTGTGAGAGGAAAGGGACGTCGCATTTTCCCTTGTCTAGGCCAATCGTTTTTCCAGCAACTGGGAGGATCATGCTGCTGACATCTCAAATAAAGAATAAAAGATTATTCATAGTGGTGTTCCACTAACTTCTGCAGAGGACAGGTATGTTGATACACGTAGCGTATTGACATACCTTTGGTTAGTCCTCTAAAGAATAATACGCATAATTGGGGGGAATCCAGACGACCCTCAAACTGAAGGGGGGAAACCCCCCTGCGGTTCGGAAAGGCTATTCATGGTATTCTGCCGATTCGCCCTCTTCATCGGGCTCAAAGGGGGTGGAGAATGCTTTTCTAATTAGGTGGGCTTTCTTTTTTCCAAGCCCTTCGATTTCCAAGAGCTCATCTTCAGTTGCATTAACCAGGTTTTCAATTGTGCCGAAATTTTCCAGGAGTGTGCGGGCCATTTTCGGGCCAACTAGCGGGAGCATCTCTACTATCGCGAGTTGGTTTTTGGCGAGGGTTTTTCCTTTGGGCTTCCCGGTTATGCGCAGCGGGCGCTTTTCCATTAATTGCTCATGCTTTGCAATTGCGTAAATCAACTCTGCTGTGGATTCCGGGGAGCGGGTAAAGAAAACCCCTGCCCCATAATCAGTGAGGATGGAGGAGTATGCACCGAGAAGGGCGGCCTTTTTTAGCATCCCGGGATTTTCGGTTCCTTCAACTATGAGGATTACGCGGGAATAGGAAGAGGAAAGGCGGGAGAGCTGGTCAAAGAGCCGGCCATCTATTACTGAGGATTCAAAATCTGCACGGCTTTTGCGCTCAACAACTGTGCGGTCAGAGCAGATGAAATCGCCTA
>DAOUYQ010000038.1 GCA_030666035.1 Microcaldota archaeon | reverse complement strand
GAGCCCGCGCATAAATTCCAGCATGTATTCCTAAAACCGTTCTCAGGGAAAACGATTTAAGCTTAAAATCGTTCTGGGCAAAAACGATATCTTTTAAAAACCGTTCCCACAAAAAACGATTTATGAACGTAAACGAGATATTCAAGGAGTGGACAGAATATGCATCCCAAAAAAAACTCCTTGAAAGAGACATTTCCCTCCCGCTTAAACTTGCAGAGCGCAAAATACTCTCCCTAAGTGGCGTACGAAGAGCCGGAAAGAGCAGTTTAATGATGCTCCTGTTCCAAAAAGAAAGAGGGAACAAAGCATACATCAATCTGGAAGATTCCAGATTTGAAGAAATGCCCAATCTGCTTGATAATGTTGTAGAATGGTTTGGTGATGAAGGCACACTCTATCTCGATGAAATCAGCTCTGCACCGGATTGGCAGGGGTGGCTCGCACGCACGCACGAGCTTACAAAGGGAAAACTCAAGCTTATTTGCTCTTCCTCAAGAGCAACCCTGTTTAGGCCGGGAAAACCATTGCGGGGAAGAATTATCCGGACCGAACTGTTCCCCCTTTCCTTTCCCGAATTTCTTAAATTCAACAAAATTAAGCAAACTGCTGGTTCTGCTGGGAGGGGAAAATTGAAACAAGCACTTGAGATGTACCTGTTTTATGGCGGATTTCCCGAAGTTGTGCTCTCAGAAGGCATCCTGGATAAAACAACAATCCTGCAGGAATATTTCAAAGACATAGTAGCCCTTGATATGGGGGAGATTAGTGGGGAAAAGGTAGAACTAATCGAGGTATTCTCATACCATCTGCTCAAATCCACTTATTTTTCAGCCACACGTTTTGTAAATACCATGAAAAGTGCAGGCCATGGTGTTGGGAAAACAACAATGCTTTCATTGGAGAAATGCTCAGAAGAAGCATATCTTTTCTTTTTCGTTCCCATCCTTTCCTTTAATATAGCTGACAAACTTCAATATCCAAGAAAAGTTTACCCGGTTGACACTGGTTTTGCAAATGCCGTAACCGGAATAAAAAACTACGGGAGAATGTATGAAAATGCGGTTTTCCTTAAGTTGCGCAGGGGCAAGAACAAGCAAGCCATTTCTGAAATAAATTACTGGAAGAGCAAGGAAGGCTACGAAGTTGATTTTGTTGTGCGGGAAGGAATGAAAGTAAAAAAGCTCCTGCAGGTTGCCTATGAATTGGGTGAAGAAACAAAGCAACGGGAGGTAAGGGCACTAACTAAAGCTGCAGAAGAGTTTGGCCTAAGTGGAAAACACGGAGAGCTCACAGTAATAACAAAAGATTATGAAGCAGTGGAAAAGATTAATAATTGCAAAATACGCTTTGTGCCTTTGCTGGCTTGGTTGCTGGACTAAATATGGAGTTTATCCAAGAAAAAGCCCCAGCCTTTTGACAGTTGGGTTCAGTTCCACAATTTACCATAAACGATACCTTTTTAAACACTTTGGTGCACAATAATTGTATGTCCAATGATCAAAAATTCGGAAAAAGGGAAGTGGGAAAAACGGCACCTAAAGTTCCAGAGAGATCTGGTTCCGATGTTATAAAAAAGAACATGGGTGGTGCTGATGGGCCGGATTGCCTTAGATCGCGCCCCCTACCACCCCTACCAGCAAGAGGTTCTCCTTTTCCCGGACCAACTGGTTTTGGCCGTAGGCCTTTTGACCGTAGGCTGATAGAGCGCGAGAGGTACTTAGCTGCGTCAGGGCTGGGAGACGAGATTAATGAGTTATTAGACCAGCACTTCGATCCCGCGCCTCGTGGCCCCAAATCTAGAGGCGACACACCAGAAGGCGCTTCCAAAAAGCATAAAATGGAACGTGAGGTTGGCACAGATCTCCTTGGAACAGCACGACAAAGCGCCATTGAAGAACTCATTAAAGAACTTCATGGTGGGCCAGGAGAGAAGATGGCACCTCGACCTAGGCCTAAGATGACCGATGTTTTGGTTTCGGATGCGCCGAATGCAGTAGCTTCCAGTCCCCAAGGTGGGGAGACAAGCCAGGAAGCCATACGCAAATTCTTAGGTAGACTTGGATTTGGTGGACCTTCAGCTTCTTCCAAGAAGGACACTAAAAAAGAGTAGTTCTTTTTCTTCTTTTTGTAAAGATAATTTAGCCGTGAACGAGAGTCGAACTCGTGACCTCGTGCTTACCAAGCACGCGCTCTACCAACTGAGCTACCACGGCAAGTTTTTATAACCGTTTTACGCTGGCGCAAAAACTTGCGTTAAAAAACACCGTTTTACGCTACCCCCTGTGTTATTCATGTATCCCTGCAATGTTTTCTGCTCATAAAACCCTCCGAAATCGGGCTTTATGGCCTACCTACGCTGACGCAAAACTTGCGCTGCCGTTCACGAAGCTCAGGTTAAGCGGCTTCGCCGGCTGACCTTCGCGATGTCAAAAACACCCGTTTTACGCTACATTTTGTCCTTTTGCTTCTGGCACGTGTTCATCTATTTGGTCCAAAAGCCTTTTTATATTTTTCCAGTGCGCACCTTCCCAATAAACTTTTCCGCAGGAAGAGCATTTCCAGAATCTTTTACTGGATTCCCGCGAACCTTCAGGAACCTCACCTTCAATTTCCTCCAGCTTCACATCCAAAAGCGCACCGTTGCATTCCGGGCACCGGGTTTTCTCAGGAAATGCAGGAGTTAATCCGTATGCAGAAAGAATTTTCCCCAAATCTTCTACAATCCCTTGCTGGGGAAGCAAAAGAACAGCTGCCCCCAATTTCCCAGCCTGCTTTGCAAGCTCTTCATCCCGGGTAAGCAAAACCCTCTCTTCCATTAATGCTTTTTCCAAAACTGCTGCATCACTCAGCTTCTCCAAATACAAAGTATCAAAACCAATGAGGCGCAGCCACCTTGCAGTTTTCTTAAGCATCTCATCTGCAAGGAACCGCATAGCTAAACCAGGGAGATTTTGACAAAGACACTGTCCGGAACCTTTACCCTGAGAATCTGCCTGATCATTTTCTCATCGCCCTCAACAATTACAAGGCGCTTGGAGATTCTCTTTTCCCAGTGCTCATAAGTATCTGAGCCATCCCCACAGGGAGTCCTTCTTGGGTCAATTCTTAGCCTTCTTCTAGGCATAGGAACAGGGCCGGTAACTTTCATATTAAGTGTCCTGCATAAATCCCTAATCTGGTCGATTACCTTTGTAAGGTCTTCAGGAGATTCTCCCTTGAGGGTGATTTTTGCCTTCGTCATTTTATCACGCTAAAATAAAAATAATAAAAGAAAAAAAAGGACTACATTTTCTTAGGAACAACATCCAGCACGACACCCGCCGCAACTGTCTGCCCCATGTCCCTGATTGCAAACCTTCCAAGTGGGGGGAATTCAGCGAACTTCTCAAGCACAATTGGCTTAAGTGGCTTGAACCTGACTACTGCCACATCACCGGTCTTGATGAAGTCTACTTTTCCTTCCTGGCCCTTTTTCTCCACAATCTCAAGAATCTTTGCTGCAAACTGTGCAGTGTGGATGTGCAATACTGGGGTGTACCCCACAGAGATTGCAGTCGGGTGGTTAAGCACAACGACCTGTGCAGTAAATTCATCTGCAACAGTTGGCGGGTTGCTGACCGGGCCAATTACATCCCCCCTCCTAATATCTTTCTTCTCCACGCCCTTTACGTTGAACCCAACATTGTCTCCGCACTTTGCTTCCTGCATCTCCTGGTGGTGCATCTCAATTTTCTTTACTTCACCGGTTGCTCCGGAAGGCATAAACACGACCTTCTCATTAATCTTCATGCTTCCAGTTTCAACACGCCCCACAGGCACAGTTCCATGGCCAGTAATGGTAAATACATCCTGGATTGGAAGCCTAAGAGGCTTGTCTGCTGGTTTCGGAGGCACGGTAAATGTGTCTAGCACTTCAAGAAGGGAGGGGCCGGTATACCAGGGAGTATTCTCAGACTTTTTTGTAATGTTGTCTCCTTTGTATCCGGAAGTTGGGATAAATGTAAGCTTGCTAATATCATAGCCCATTCCTTTAAGGAGCTTTTCAAGGTCTGCCTTTACTTCCTTGAACTTTGCCTCATCATAATTAACCGCATCCATTTTGTTGACGAGAACCATAAACTGGCTGATTCCGAGCACCTTTGCAAGGAACGCATGCTCCTTGGTCTGGGGCTGAACACCATCTTTGGCTGAAACTACAAGTGCAGCTGCATCTGCCTGGCTCGCACCGGTAATCATGTTTTTTACGAAGTCCCTGTGCCCGGGTGCATCAATAATTGTGAATTCAAACTTTGGAGTCTCGAACTTCTTGTGGGAAACGTCAATTGTTACTCCCCTCTCGCGCTCTTCCTTGAGAGTGTCCATCTCAAAGGCAAATTCAAAGGTTGCTTTCCCAAGCTTCTCTGCCTCTTCCTTGTACTTCCTGAGCGTCTGCTCCGGAAGTGCTCCTGTTTCGTAAAGGAGCCTGCCCACACAAGTGGATTTACCTGCATCTACGTGGCCGATAAACACAATATTCATATGTTCTTTTGCTGCCATTCATACTCACCTATCTATAATTTATTCTACAATATATAACTTCTTCTCCGTATTATACGAAAACTAAGCATAGAGGTTATTAATAGACACTCTTTTAAAGGTTTCTTCAGCCGCAGCTCATTTTCCTAAGCAACCCTTATAATTCCTATATTCTATTCTTTTTGCATGTCCCATGATATTTACATTAATAACCCTGAAGGCTTATTCAAAGCGCTTGAAAAGGAGCTTTCTGACCCAAACAAGCTGGTTGCAATTCAAATTGCCCCCGCAGTCCGTGTTTCAATTGGAGAGGAATTTGGCTACCCCCCTGGCACCGACCTCACAAAAAAGACGGTTGGCCTCCTTAAAGCCCTGGGGTTTGACCATGTAGTTGATACTCCCCTTGGGGCGGACATTAATATGTATGAAGAAGCATACGAAATCCTGCATGCGCTTGAGCGCAACGATGAATCCTATTTTCCAGTATTCAATTCCTGCTGCATTGGCTGGCGCCTCTATTGCTCCAGGACGCATGAGAAAATCTGCAGGCACATTTCCCCCATTGCCTCCCCCCATATGATTACCGGGAGCATAATCAACTATTATTTGGGGAAGAAGCTCAACAAGCCCCCAAAGGATATAGTTTCCGTGAGTGTAATGCCCTGCACACTCAAAAAATATGAAACCCTTGAGCAGTTCCCGGATGGAAACCGTTATGTGGACTATGTCCTCACAACCCATGAGCTTGCTGAATTCGCAAAAAAGAAGGGCCTTGACCTCAAAAGCATCCCCGAAGGCGAATTCTCCAGCATCCTCCCGGATTCTTCCAAGGATGGAGTAATTTTTGGAGTTACGGGGGGCCTGGTTGAAGCCCTCCTCACCACAATGGCACATATCCTGGATGTAGAAAAGGAAGACGAAACATTTTTCCGCAATGACAAAACAATAAAAGAGAGGCAGGTAAAACTGGGCAAGCATACCCTTAATGTAATTACAGTGTACGGTGCTGCAAATTTCGAAAAAGTCTTTAAACAAATCCAGGAAGGAAAAAAATTCCATTTTGTTGAAGTAATGAACTGCCCCTATGGCTGTGTAGGCGGCCCTGGCCAGCCCCTCCCGGTAAATACTAAAAAGCTTGAAGCCCGCGCCGCAGGCCTGCGCAAGGCCGCAGACAAGAAGCGTACCCTTGCAACAGTTCCCCAGGAAAATCCCACATTGCAAACCCTTTACAAGGAATTGCTTGGCCGCCCCGGCTCAAAGACTGCGCACGAACTACTATATTTTCACAAAGTGAAACTATAATCCCTCTAAATCAAAGAGGCTGGAAATTAATTGCCGTGGAGGTTTAGGATATATTTATAAACACCTCTCTACTTTCTATACCACAATAGGTGTATCAACCATGGCCAAAACCACAGTTTGCAAAGGAAACGCATGCTCCGGGCAAGGATGCGCAAAAGCAACACCTTCTCAAAAAGTCTTAGGGAAAATGCTCGAGCCAGAGGGATGCATTGGATGCTGCCCAGGTATCGGGAGCAAGCTTATCCAGATAGGCACGGTTGCTTCTGCCATGAGTGCCCATGCCTCCCTTAGAAGCAAGGGGGCAACAGTGACATTTCACACTTTCCTTGGCGCTTCTGTAGTTGAAGAAAAAGTTTCCTGTGAAAATTGCCCAAATTCTACTGCCGCAGCTCCGGAACAAAAAGCAGATCCTGAAGAAGAAAAAGGCTCTGGCTGCAGTGATGATTCCAAAAAAAATAGCGAAAAAAAGAATCCACCTGGCATGGGAGACAATTTTTCCCCCAACCTGCCCGGAGATTTTCCTGATACTGATTTGGGAATGCGGACCCAGGAAGAGAAAGCTGCAAGGGAAGAGAGAATTAAAAATGGGCAAGAGCACCCGCTTTACCCTAACCTCCCATGCCCACATATTCCTTCCGAAAACAGGCCTTAACCCTTTTTCTTTTCCAATACTGTTTTTCCGATTCCTATAATTGCAAGTCCCCCCAGCGCAGTGCCAATTTGCAATGCACCCATTGGAATCAGCAGCATTTCCGGCAGCACCCCTGCCAGATATAGTCCATACGCAGGAAGGAATATCGCCCCAGCCTTCAAGACTGAAGATACAATCCCTGCCTTCCAGAACCCCAATTTCTCCTCATTCATAAAGTGCTTTATCCCAAATACAAGCACAAAGTTCCCAATCCAGATAAACGGAATCAGGTAAACCAAGAATATTGTAAGCGGCCCAAACAAAAGCCCGTTTGCAAGTGCCCCCAAGCTGGGAAGCATAATAACCGGAAGAATATTTTTTCCCCTCATTCCCAAAGCCGCAAATACAAGGAGTGCATTCACAGCCACCCCGGTAAGGAGTTGTGGATGTGAAAATATGAATGGAATTGCAAAAGCAAGAAATGAAAGCACAATCAATTGAATAAAGTCCCTATGCGCATCAAATTTATATTCTCTCTTTTCTAAGATTGCAAAAATTTCCATAATCCAATTTACTTAAGCTGAATTTATAAAACAATTGATGTTCCCCGCGCCTGAGCATAAATAGAAAGAGAAAGGGAGATGGTAAACCCGCAAAGGCTCCATCTCACCTCCCACACGACCTGCAAAGCAGGCAGAAGATTATTTCGCAAATGCTTTATATATCAATCGTTTCTATTCGGAGGAAAACATCCGCATTTTTCCATGAAACTTCCAAAATGTTTATATTCCTTGCTTGCTATCTCATCTCATGAACAGGGTCCTGTTATTTGTTGTTCTAGCATTTTCATTTTTCATCATCTCCGGATGCCCCGGAGGCGGCGAAACTACAATCCCCTCGGAAGAGGCCCCCACAATAACTGTGGAGGGCTGGGTTGCTGAAGTGGAACCAGAAGAGCTAATCATAGAAGAGGATTGGAGCGCCCAAGCGCTTGAAGAGCAAGATACTTCTTACTGCCTTAAGCTCCCTGCAAATGAGCGTGATGAGTGCATACTTCCCCTTTCCAATGATTCCCTTTCCAATTGCATCCAGCTTATCCAGTACGAGAACAGGAGGGAGTGCCTTTTCTAC
>DAOUYQ010000012.1 GCA_030666035.1 Microcaldota archaeon | reverse complement strand
CCCTCGTTGGTCCACTTTGTTTACCAACTCGGTTGAGTGGCCTTCGTCCACAGCCCTCACCCTTTTCCCAAGCCCAAACAATGTTACATGAGGTAATAGCTATGGAAGAAGAAAAGGTTGAGATCCGAGAAATCAGAGATTTCTTTTCTCACCCTTTTCCCAAGCCCAAACAATGTTAAATGAGGTAATATAAATGGAAGAAGAAAAGGTTGAGATTGAGTGGTCTTTGACCACAGCCCTTGTTGGTCCACTTCGTTTACCAACTCGGTTGAGTGGCCTTCGTCCACAGCTCTCACCCTTTTCTTTTAGTCCAATCATGCTAAGATAGAGGTAATTAATATGGAAGAAGAAAAGGTTGAGAAAGCCAAATTGGCCGGAGGAACCACGGTGACTGAAGTGGCTGAAACTAAAACGCGGCTAAAATCAAAGCACAAAGTAATCCGGAAAAGGAAATCCAAGAAAGAGAAGGAAAATCCCCTTTCCAGTGCGATTCGCCTTGCAGTGGAGAGTGGAAAGGTTGGTTTTGGCTCAAGAAAGGGAATAAAGGATATTCTTATGGGAAACATTAAACTTGCGGTAATTGCATCAAATGTCCCGCCTTCACTTGCAGAAGATGTGAGGAGGTTTGGGGAAATCTCGGAAATCCCCTTAGTCATGTTTCCTGGAACAAGCATTGAGCTTGGTTCAATCTGCGGAAAACCGTTCCCGGTTTCCGTGCTTGCGGTTTATGAAGAAGGCGTTTCCAATATATTGGAATTCGAAAAGAAGAAGTGAAGCTCGTGGAAATTACAGGAGACGACCTTAAGCTGATTAGTATATTCGAGTCTGTTACAGGATTGATACCCAGGGATATGGAAAAAGTAGGCGATGGAATCGTTTTCCTGGTGGATGAATCCAGCTTGGGGAAAGCAATTGGCAAGAAAGGCGCAAATATCCTGAAGCTGAAGCAGAAGCTCAACAATATGAATGTCCTCATTTCAATGGATGCGGGTGCGCCCGAGGAGTTCCTGAAGAAATTTTTCAATAATATTGACATTCTTGCCTATGAGCTCAGGGAGGCTCCAGGGCAGAAGATGATATTCCTCACGATCCCGGATTCCCAGAGGGGAATCGCAATTGGGAGAGCAGGAATCCGTGTGAAGGCAGCAAAGGCCTTCCTGAAGCGGAAATTTGGAGCAGACCTTAATTTGAGGACTCGGAGAGTAGGATAACAAGGTTTATAAAGAAATCGAGGCTAAAACTTAGAATACAGAATACAGTCATATTCTCGTTGGTGTTCATATGGGAAATGGTGAATTTGCAGGAAGAAATATAGAAAGAACCAGGAAAAGGGAGCGCTGGCTCAGCAAGCGCGACAAACGAAAGAGGCTTAAGCTTAAAAATAAGTACGACCCTCTCGAGGGAGCTCCACAGGCAAGTGGAATCGTGCTGGAGAAAGTGGTGCTTGAGCAGAAGCAGCCCCACTCCGGGCTTATCAAGTGCGTAAAGGTACAGCTCATCAAGAATGGGAAGGTTGTAACAGCATTCCCCCCAAGGGATAAGGCAATTACTTTCATTGATGAGCACGATACTGTTGTTATTGCGGGATTAGGTGGCTCCCAGCGTGGGCAGATGGGCTCCATTCCCGGAGTCAGGTACAAAGTTGTCAGCGTAAATGGCATAGACCTTCAGGCCATGAGGCATGGGAAGAAGGAGAAGGCCAAGAGGTAGATTGCAAATGAAGCTCTTTGGAAAATACGAACTGGATGAAGTTGAAGTCAGGGACCTGAGCCTCAGAAGTGCACTCTCGTTTGAAGGCGTAAATTACCGCGCCCACACATTTGGAAGGCACGCAAAAAGGCAGCATGCAAAGAATAATGTAAACGTGGTGGAACGCCTTACCAACAAGCTTATGAGGGGAGGAACCGGAGAAAAAACTTCCGGGAAAGTAATCCGTACCCATGGAAGGCTCCAGGGAAAGAAGCAGCAGGTCCTCAGGGTTGTCGAGAAAGCATTTGATATCGTTGCAGAAAAGACCAAGAAGAACCCGGTCCAGGTTCTTGTGGATGCTCTTGAGAACTCGGCACCCCGTGAAGAGGTGACCAGGGTATCATACGGTGGAGTGAGCTACCAGATTGCAGTGGATGTATCCTCTTCAAGGAGGCTTGACCTGGCCCTTAGGAACATTACTCTTGCAGCGCTCATGAGGTCGTTTAATAAGCCGGTTTCACTTTCAGAATCTCTTGCAGACGAGATTCTCTACTCTGCGAACAATGATGTGCAAAACAGTTTTGCAATCAAGAAACGCGATGAAGCAGAGAGGATGGCAAGAAGCGCCAGATGAGCGCTATTTTTTTTATTTTTTAATTTATGAGTTTTCTAGGCGGTGAAGATTATGGTCAGGAAAGAAGTTGTTGTAGAAGAAGTCCAGAAGATCATGGAGAATACCAAGAATGTCCGGAATATCGCAATTATTGCGCATGTGGACCATGGGAAGACTACCCTTACGGACTCTCTTGTAGCAAGGGCCGGGCTTATTTCCAAGGAACTTGCAGGAGAGCAGCGCATGATGGACTTTGATGAGCAGGAGCAGGCCCGTGGAATTACAATTAAATCTGCAAATATTTCCCTCGGTTTTAACTATAAGGGGGAAGAGCATCTTATTAACCTCATTGATACTCCGGGGCATGTGGACTTTGGGGGCCATGTTACCCGCGCACTCCGTGCAGTAGACGGCGTATGCCTTGTGGTGGATGCGGTTGAGGGAATTATGCCCCAGACCGAAACCGTCCTTAGGCAGGCTCTCAAAGAGCGTGCAAAACCAATCGTTTTCATCAATAAAGTAGACAGGCTCATCAACGAGATGAAGCTGGATCAGGCGGCGATGCAGGAGAAGCTCGTAAAAGTAATTACCGGAATAAACAAGATTATCCTTGCAAACTGCGCTCCTGAATTCAAGAAAGACTGGGAAATCAAAATCGAGAATGCAAACATTGCATTTGGAAGCGCTTTCCACAAATGGGCGGTAAGTGCGGCCTCAATGTCGAGATTTAACATCACCTTCAAAGACATTTACGAAAAATGCGCAGCAGAGAACCACCAATTCCTGGTGGACAAGTCCCCCCTGGATGATGTGCTCCTTGAGATGGTAATCCAAAATCTCCCAAGCCCCAGGGTATCCCAGAAATACAGGATGCCTGCAATCTGGAAAGGAGACCCGGAGAGCGAACAGGGACAGCAGATGATACTCTGTGACAAGGATGGAATGGCAATCGGTATCTGCTTTGGGGTAGTATATGATGAGCATGCAGGGGAAGTTGCAGTAGTGCGCCTTTTCTCCGGAAAGGTTGCAAAGGGAGACCAGATTTATGTGTTCTCCAAAAAGAAATTCCTCAAGGTTCAGCAGGTGGGAATCTACATGGGCCCGGACCGTGTTCCCGCAGAATTCCTTTGTGCAGGAAACATTGGCGCTATTGTAGGGCTTAAGGATATTTACATTGGAGAAACACTCAGTTCTTCAGATACAGTAGAACCGTTCGAAGACATCAAGCATGTTTCCGAACCAGTAGTTACAAAGTCCATTGAGGCAAAAGAGTCAAAAGACCTTGCAAAACTAATTGAAACTCTTAGGGGGCTTTCAAAAGAAGACCCCACCCTTAAGGTTACAATCAACCAGGAAACCGGGGAGCATCTTCTTTCTGGGATGGGTGAATTGCACCTGGAAATTATTGAATACAAGATTTCCAAGGAGAAAGGAATCAACATTGTAACCTCCCCCCCCATTGTAGTGTACCGGGAAACAATTACCAAAAGATCCAACATGGTTGAAGGAAAATCCCCAAACAAGCACAACAAGTTCAAGATGTATGTGGAGCCTCTTGACCCCAAGATTATGGAAGCAATTGAGCTTGGGAAAATCCCACAGGGCAAACCCAAGGGAAAGGAGCATATCCAGGCTCTTGTTGAGCTTGGAATGCCCCGTGATGAAGCCAAGGGGATTTGGGACATCTGCGGAAGCAATATGCTCATAGATGTCACCAAAGGTGTCCAGTACTTAAATGAAGTGCAGGAACTTGCAATTGAGGCATTTGAGGAAGCAATGAAAAAGGGCCCTCTTGCACAGGAAACTGTTACCGGAGTAAAAGTAACGCTTGTTGATGTAAGCCTGCACGAGGATAATGTGCACAGGGGCCCTGCACAGGTAATTCCTGCAATTAAGAGGCCCATTTATGCATGCATGATTGAAGCCGGCGTTTCCCTGATGGAGCCGAAGCAAAAAGTTTTGATTACTACCCCTCAGGAATATGGAGGCGAAGTAATCAACATGACTAACGGCAGGCGTGGGCAGCTCCTGAACATGGAGCAGGAGGGGGAAACCGATACAATCCATACAATCCTGCCTGTTTCTGAGCTCTTTGGATTCTCCAATGCAATCCGTGGGGCAACACAGGGCCGTGCAACCTGGTACCAGGAATACCATGGGTATGAGAATGTGCCCAAAGACCTTGTGCCCAAAATAGTCATGCAGATTCGTGAGAGGAAGGGCCTCAAGCCTGAACCTCCAACCGTGCAGACATTTATGGACTGATTTTTTCTTTTCCTTTTTTTTATCTCTTTTTTCTAAAAAAAAGCAGTTTTTGTAACCATGGTTACACAACCCCTCAAACGGCTTTTGCCAATATACCTTGCAGGCGCTCATCTTTTTTCATAACCTTCCACCCGCACTCTTCTAAGCGCGCTGCAACTTCCCCCATAATATTCCTTTTCTTTTTCCCCAGGCTCCCTACATAATGGAACATGAGCGCCCCTTCTTTGCAAACCCTTCTCAATTCCGTGTAAAATTTGCGCGAGTACAAGTCCCCGGCTTTGCTAAAGCGCGGAGGGTCATGTATTATTTTTGTGAATTTCCCACCCGGAGCATCTTTAATATAATCAAAACAATCCTTTTCCCCAATTACCTCAATCCGTTTCCTCTCAAATAATTCCCTGCTCCAGGGATTCCATTTTGCCATTGCAAGCACCGCGGGAGAAAGCTCAATTGCAGTAACCTTGTCTGCCTTTTTGCTTGCTGCAATCGCAGTATACCCAAGCCCCATGCAGGTATCCAGGACAACATCACTTTGCCTGATTCTTAGTGCCCTTACAACCAACTTAGAATAATCAAAAACATCCTTGAAATCCTTAACCAAATGCATCCGCAATCCATCAATTTCCAATATGGGCTTTCCCTTCATCATGCGCAGCCGATACAACCCATCATCAAAGACAGCAACCTTCCAGAGTTCTTTTCCATCCCATGCATAAACAAAATCCCCCCTAACCTCATCAAGCGGAAGCCCGTCCAGCTCATGTGTAACCATGGTTACATTCCGCCCCAAATCCAGAGATAGCTCCCTTTCTCCATTTTTGTATTTTTCAACCAATTCCCCAGTTAAATAAATCATTCAAACCCAATCCAATCCGTTTCCATATAGTTCTGGAGCGCTTTCGGAACTTTAATCCCGTCCTTTTCCTGGTGATTCTCCATCACCGCAATAAGCGCCCTCCCCACAGCAACCCCGCTCCCATTTAGAGTATGCACAAACTCATTTTTCCCATCTTTCCTGAATTTAATATCCGCTCTCCTTGCCTGGAAAGCCTCACAATTTGAGCACGAGCTAATCTCCCGATACTTGTCCTGGCTCGGAATCCACACCTCCAAATCATAAGTTTTGCTTGCCCCAAAGCCCAAGTCCCCAGTGCAAAGCTCAATTACCCTATAAGGAATCTTCAGCCCCTGCAGCACCTTTTCCGCATCCAGGGTTAAGCCCTCAAGCTCATTATAACTCTGCTCCGGAGCCGCAAACTTCACAAGCTCAACCTTCCCAAACTGGTGCTGCCTCATCAACCCCTTAATGTCCCTTCCATATTCCCCCGCCTCCCTCCTAAAACACTGTGTAAATGCACAGTAGCTCAAAGGCAATTTCTCTTCTTCTAAAACATCGCCCCTGTGCAAATTAACCAAAGGAACTTCCGCAGTAGGTATAAGCCACAATTGATTCTGCAATTCCTCCTCTTCAGTCTGGTACAAATCCGCCCTGAATTTCGGAAGCTGCCCGGTCCCTACCATACAGTCCTCCTTCACCATATACGGAAGCCCAAATTCAGTATACCCCGCACTCTCAGCCATCTTAAGCATATATTGCGCAAGTGCCCTCTCCAATTTCGCTGCCCATCCCTTAAGCACACTAAAGCGGTGCCCTGCAAGTTTTGCCCCCTTCTCAAAATCAATTACCCCCAGGCGAGTTCCCAATTCATAATGCGGCTCAACATCTGTGCTCTTCTTTGCAGGTTCCCCCCACTTTCTCACCCCCACATTCTCATCCTCTCCCGCCCCCACAGGAACGCTCTCATGCGGGGGGTTTGGAATAATAAGCATCAGCCCCACCCGTTTCCTCTCAAATTCTTCCTCCTTGCTCTCAATCTCCTGCAGCTTTTTTGCAATTTCCTCCCCTTTTTTGAGCAGCTCCCCAGCATCTTCCCCCTTCTTTTTCGCTTCTGCAATTCTTGGCCCAAGCTTGTTCCTCTCCGCCCTAAGCTCATCCGCAACCCCCTTCTCTTTCCTCCAATCCTCATCAAGCTCCACAAGCTTATCCACCACAGCCTTATCCCCGCCCCTAAGCCCAATCGCCTTCCGCATTTTCTCAGGTTCTTTCCTAAGCATTTCCTTGTCAATCATGAATATCACTCCTCAGTATCTCTATTCAGAAATCTTTAAATGCCCAACATCATGCTTTTAATATATTACTCTAAATACAACTCTTCTACTATTTAGCTCCTGTAGTCTAGCTCGGTCAAGGACACCGGACTCTCACTCCGGTAGCCCGGGTTCGAATCCCGGCGGGAGCATTTCACTTTTTACTGCGGTTTTACGCTACGCAAAAAGTGGAACCAAAAAACACCGTTTTCCTGTTTGGGTCTCGGTGTTCTATTCCAGCTTCTTAGCACCGTGTTCTGCATCTCAATGTTCCGCTTGTCGCATTTCGAACCTGCGTCATGGATAACTTGCCTTTTTCTCCTCTTTATTCTCGGGTTGGGTTTTTGAGCAGTGAAAAACTGCTCCACAGTACTCAAAGATTAATCAGAGGAACAAATCGATTTATGGTCCGCACCAATACAAAATTTGAAGTCTCAGAGTCTACACAAAAGTAACATTTTTGTAGATATTGTAGACTTTCAGAATAAAGCTAGAGTTAACAAAAAAACCAAATTTCTGTAAACTTTGTAAACTTACTCGATTATTTAGGGCGTTTTTGCTCAGGAAAAATGAAAGGTACAAAAAGGTAAGAAAATTTTTTGTACCTTTATGTACCTTTTCAGATTAAGATCATCCAATTCTGATAGCAGTATCATAGAGAAAATGACAGAACCAACAAAAAGAGGGTGAGTTTGTCGGTACTCGGACTCGGTAAATAGAAGCACATATCAGTGAGAATACATCTTTCCTGCTTTTAGGATATGGGCATGGCAAAGTCAACAAATACTGCTAAATCTTGTTGATTTTAAGAACTAAATGGGAACCATATGGCACAGTTTGCATTTTAGGCTCATTTTTGCAAACTTTGCAAACAACATATATTCTAATATTCTAGAATCCAATCTCCCTAAAGTTTACGATGTTTACTGTCCAAACATGCCCAGCAAGAAACTCACAGGCATTTATGCCATGGATGAATTGCTTATGCAATCCCGCGTATCCCACACACAGGCCCAGTGGAAACACCGGAAACCTAGATTTATCTGAAAAGACTATCCCAAGATTACTGGACCGGCTTCTTCAGAAGAAGATAATTCACCGCCCTAAAAGAGGGAATTACTTCATCCCTGATCGTCTCTTTAGAGAGTACATTCTGGAAAAGATGGCAGAACTGACAAAAAGGACATGAATTTGTCAGGTATGTCAGTTTTTCTAGGTATTTGAAAGGCATAGTAACGAAGAGCATTTACTGTCCAACCATACCCAGCAAGAAACTCACTGGCATTTCTGCCATGGACGAATTGCTTATGCAATCCCACACATCCCACACACAGGCCCAGTGGAAACACCGGAAACCTACCCTCCTCTTCTTTATAAACCTCAAAATCCAGATAATGAAAATAAGGGGGGGCCATGAAATTTCTCAGATCAAGGTTGGGTAGTCCACTAAGACTGAGTGAGGAATAATTGGGTGGTGCAGTGAATTCGATACATAATCCATTTACACCAAAATCAGGGATTGAACCCCGCTTCTTTATTGGGAGAGAAGGAGAAATAAAGTTCTTCAAACAAGCCTTAAAAGACACTGAAGCCGGAAGACCGAGCCACTTTATTGTGCTTGGAGATTGGGGTTCAGGAAAAACAAGTCTCCTAAAGGAATTCAAGAATATTGCCCAAAAAGAAGGTTCCCTGTGTTCCCTGGTTTCGGTACGTGATTTTGAAGGAGAAAAGTCTCTGAGAGATGGAATTAATTATCTAGTTGAAGAGATTGCTCTACGTCTCCCTTTGGATGTGAGCAGATTCCATAAATTTGCAGGAGATCTTACTCAAGTAGGAGTCACAGTAGCAGGTACAGGTTTCCATTTCTCAAAAGAGATAGTAAGGGGAGACCCTCAACCATTTTTCTACTCTAATATGCTAAATCTTTGGTCAGATCTCAGGAATGAGACCAAGGTTCTGGTTGTTCTTTTAGATGATATTCAATATCTTTCTTCAATTTCAGCTATCATGTCTATCATCAGGAATACACTCGCAGAAGAAAAAATTGTAAAAGAGGTAAAGTTGCTTTTTGTTCTTGCTTCTACTTTTCACGGGTGGAAGCCCTTTCTCCAGAGAAACCATCCCATAGGCAGGTATTTTACTCCCAGAATGAAGCTTACAAATCTTTCCGAATCTGAGACATACAAATTCATAGAAGATTATTTGGAACATTCCGGAGTTAGTTTTTCTAAAGAGGTAATGAAACAAGTATATCATTATACTGAAGGCCATCTATATGAGGTCCACGTTCTGTGCAATCACCTTTTTAATAATCAGATAAAAGGAAGGGTTACTCCAAAAGTTTTTGAATCTGCTCTAGAACGTACCTTAGATACTCTTGGAGAAGAAGTGTTTGATGATCTCTTTGAATCTGCGGGTAGTACTGAGCAGCTTGTGTTAAGCGTTCTCGCGGAGAATAAAGGCAACCAGTCTTTCCATGAAGTATTCTCAATAGCACAAAAAAGATACGCGCTCCAAAAGAACGTAGTGGCTGTGAATTTGGAGCGTCTTGTTAAAAAGAGAGTAGTCAAAAAACTCAGAAGAGCCACATATTCTGTGGACGATACTCTTTTCCGAACATACATCATACAAAGAATGGCAGAAGTCAACGAAGTCAACAAATAATTATGGATTTTGTTGATTTTGTCGGAAACTCTTTGTCATCTAATTATTTTAGACGGAGGATGCAAAAAGTCAACAGAGTCAACAAATAATGTCAAATTTTGTTGACTTTGATAACTAAACAGGAACCAGTTGACATAGTTTGCATTTTAGGCTCATTTTTGCAAACTTTGTAAACAATATATACTCTAATATTTTAGTATCCAATTTCCCTAAAGTTTACGAGGTTCACATACATGTGCGTTTTTTGTAAACTGTTATCTGAATATTGCCACTATGGGAAATGCTCCGTATTGAATGAAGCCTACCAAAAGAGGCAATATATCCTTTATCCTTTGGATTTGACGTATTCGTCTATCTTTGAAACAAAATTTTCTTTTTCCTGAGGAGGCATAAATGAAGCATTAAACGAATTCTTAGCCAATTGAATTATCTCCCCTTTAGTTAACTCCAAAGCCTTTGAAATAGCCAAATAATTCTCATTAACATAGCCTCCAAAATATGCCGGATCATCAGAATTTACTGTTACAACAACTCCATAATCCATCAAAGTTTTCAAGGGATGGTCCTTAAGGCTTTCCACTACCTTCAATTTCAGGTTAGAGAGGGGGCACATAGTAAGCGGAATCTGTGTTCGAGCCAGGTACTCAACTAACTCTGGATCATCAACAGCATGAACCCCATGGTCTATGCGGGATACATGCAGCAACCTGATTGCTTCCCAGATATAGCTTGGCGGCCCTTCTTCACCCGCATGTGCAACAGTCAGAAACCCCTCTTTAATTGCATCCGCAAAAACCTCCTGGAATTTGGATGGTGGATTCCCAAGCTCAGCAGAATCCAACCCCACTGCAATTATCTCCTTCTTATGCACCAATGCCTCTTTAAATGTTTTAATAGCAGAGCCCTCATCCAAATCCCGAAGAAAACACATAATCGGTTTTGCAGTTATTCCCAACTTTTTTTCTGCATCCTTCATTGCCCCCCAAATTCCATCGAAGAATGTTTTGAATTCTATGCCACGCCGCAGGTGTGCCTGAGGGTCAAAGAATACCTCAGTATGCAGCACATTCTGGGAATGCGCTTTCTCAAGGTAAGCCATTGTTAAATCATAAAAATCCTCTTCCCTGATAAGAACCTTTAAACCTTCATAATAAACATCCAAAAAATCCTGCAAATCTGAGAAATTGTATGCTGCCTCAATTTCCTCAACAGAATTATATTTTAGGCCAATAGAATTCCTTTTGGCCAGTTTAAGCATCATCTCCGGCTCCAGAGTCCCCTCAACATGCACATGGAGCTCTGCCTTTGGCATATTGCCAATAAATGATTTTAAGCCGGTTTCATTATTTTTCAAAAAAATCTCCCCCAACATCAAAGAATTCCTGCACCGGCTCAGTGCGGCACCCTGAAATTCTTTTCCATTTTGTTCCCAGCGAACCCTCTACAAGTTTTTTGGATATTTTGCAGGTTCCCATGCACCAACTTCTCTGCCACTCCTTAAATATTTTTGTATCTAAATTGCCCAAATGGCGAGGAAGCGTGGTCATTCCCTCACCTTAAGCTGAGAAACCATGGTTTTTTCCCACAACATAAAACAAAGCGCGTAAGGGCCTGGCACAGCAGATATCCCTATGTT
>DAOUYQ010000094.1 GCA_030666035.1 Microcaldota archaeon | reverse complement strand
AGAGATAGAGTCGCCGCCCGAAGGGGAGGAGCCTGAATCTGAGGAACCTGTGGAAGTTGCGCCTCCGCCACCTGAGCCCGGGGACCCGCAGGAGATGCTCCAGCATTTTGTCACTGTGCAGATGATGGATGAGAATGGGGGCGTGAGAAACGAATATGCCAATGGGCGGCAATACATTCTTGCGGAGAGCATGGGGCAGATGATGGAATATTCCCTTCTCATAGATGACCAAGAGCTCTTTGACAAGGAATGGAATTTTGTTAATGAACATTTCATGGATAATGGATACGGGCTTCCTTATGGCTCAATCTGGGCAGATGATTATAGTTCCAGGGAAAACGAATCCAACACAGATGATGATATGAGGATTCTGTGGGCACTCTATAAAGCTGAGGAAAAATGGGGCCCAGAATATGGATACAAGGAGGCGGGGAAGAAAATTGCAGACCAGATGGTCAAGTACAACCAGTACCTGGATATTCTTGGGAAGGGGGTTACCTGGGATGATGATGGGTATACAACGAGCAGGATAATGGATATAGATGACTTGAGATGGGAAGTAATGCAGACGCTTGCAAATGAAGACCCAATCTGGAGAGTTATGGTGGTAAAAACAAATCAGCAGTTCCTCACCTGCCAGGACCAGAGCAACGGGCTGTTTTGGCAGGAGTGGGACATTGCAAAAAGCAGGGTCCAGTATCCCGAAGGGAAGGATGTGTGCCTAACAAGCCACATGCTCAGGGGGGCAAGATATTATGCGGAATATGAAACGTATGTGCCTGCAACTACCCTGCACAACAAGATGAAGATTGAATGGGAGGGGACAGGAAAGATAAGCAGTGCGTATCGCATGGAATACCTGGGAACAGGAAATGGAGTGGAGGAAATGGAAACCTATGCACTTGCAGGGAGGAATGCTGTTGCATTGGGGGACTGTGGATTTGCAGAGCAGATGAAGGATAGGATTCTGCTTGACCAGATAGATGATATGGATTCCCCAATTTATGGCTCAGTAAGCCAAAACAGGCAGGAAAATGGGATAGAGGACGACCTGGATACCCTTCTCCTCTTTGAAGAGTTGAGAACCTGCTCTCCAATCCAGCCAACAATCGGGCCTTGAGGAGAAACTCCCCTTGCTTTCCTATTTTTTCTTTATTGGCAGGAATGGGAATATTCTCTGGGCAAGCAGGCTCATGCTCATAGTCTGCAGGTAAACTTCCCCTGGGCCGCTAAGGGTTGCAAGCCACATTCCCTCGCCCCCGAAAACCAGGTTCTTTACGCCCTTTATTCTCTGGATATCATATTTTACGCTTATGTCAAATGCTGCAATGCTTCCGGTTTCCACATGGATTGTTTCACCTGCATCCAGATGTTTCTTGTATACTTCCCCATCCACTTCCAGGAATGCGTGGCCTTCCCCGGAGAGCCTCTGGAGCACGAAGCCTTCTCCGCCCCAGAAACCCACCCTGAGCTTCTTTTTAATGTGGGATTTGAGCTTGATTCCCTTGGTGCCTGCAAGAAAGGCATCTTTCTGGCAGATTATTTCATTTCCCCTGGAGATTTCAAAATCCACTATTTTTCCCGGGGCGGAAAGGCCAAATGCAACCGAGCCCGGGCCTTTTTTTGCAGTAAATTCAGTTACAAAGAATGATTCCCCCATGAGTATGCGGTTGACGCCCCCTCCAAGGCCTCCGTGCGTGTGTGTATGCATATGGATATTTTCGTCCATCCATACCATTGCCCCCCGCTCTGAGATTACGCTTTCTCCCTCTTCGAGAAATATGTGGAGGAGAGGCATTACCGTGCCTTCGATTTTGTATTCCATAAGTGGGAAAGGGTGCTTAAACTTAATAAGCTTTGAGGGAATTAGGAGAGCATGGTAGTTGGACTGATTTCATTTGTGGTCCGGGTTATAGCCACAATTATCGGGATATTCTTTTTCATCGCCGAGTATAACATGCTTGGGCCGGTTCCATTGTTTATAAGCATCCTGGTTGCACTCTTTGCACTAAAGCTCGTGGGAATCCTGGGGATACGGATAAAAATAACGCTCTGGAGCATTTTGTTTTGCATACTCTTTGGAATAGTGGGGTTGCTTGCGATGATGGTTCTTTCAGTAACCGGGATTGCCTTTAAGGAAAGATAACCGGCTGCTAATCCATATTAAAGAAGGTTCCCTCTTTGGATTTTATATTCAGTACGTGTGCACCATTTGAATTTTCGAAAAATACAAGCGGGCCTTTTGCACCAAGGATTTTTCCATCTATTGCTTCCGCGATGCTCCACTTCTCGGGAACTGAGTAGTTTATCTTTTTGGGCATTGGGGCATCCAATAAATATTCATTAAATGGGGCAGTGGATTCAACATCAACTATTGCCTGCTCCAATAGATCCGGGCGCGAATTTCCCAGGAGCTTGAGCTTTGTGCGGCTCTGCACCGCATTCTTGAACCCAAAATGGGACTGCAGGAGGCGCTCCATTTCATATGCTTCGGGGCCTTTGAGGCGCATTATTTCCGCGTAATAGTCTGCTCCCTGTTCCTTTACCCTGTCTTTTATTCTTTCGGCTTGCGTTACTCCGCATTTTACCCTGTCCCCAAAAGAAACAAGGTAGATGCTGAACTGCTTTTTGGAGAATTCCTCTTCCAAATCCTCATATCCTGAAAAATCATGCCGGGTATATATCCTGGAAATGTCCTTGGAGCCGCAAAAAGGGCACTGAATCCTTCCCTCATAATGGTAAGGGCACTGGTAGCGGTTGTTCCTGCTTTTGAAGCCTATGCAGGATTTGGGGCCAACGAAGTTTATCTTGAGCTCGCCTTTGAGTTCAATAGAATCCACTGCTTCCCCTGACCAAAAATTAAGAGTCGGATTATCAGTTGAAAAGAAAGAAATTACGTGGTTTTGGGGCATGGATATGTATAGGGGTGAAGATTTTTAATGGGAATATTGGAATTGCCAAGATTTTTAATGGTTAAACGTGTTACATATTGCATGAAATGGATGCAATGGCTTATTGCCCTCCTCGTGGTAACTTCATTTGGAGTGGGTTTTTATTACTACGATGCGGTGCCGGATTACATGGTTTCACACTGGAACGCTGCAGGGGAACCGGATGGATACATGGAAAAATCTGCAGGCCTTTTCTTCCTGCCTGTGCTGCTGGTCATATTTGTTGCAATCTTTTATGTGATTCCGCACATTGACCCGTTAAAGGAGAACATAAAGAAATTTGACAGGTATTACCAGGGTTTTATAGTCCTCTTTGTGTTCATCCTCTCATATAGCCAGGTTCTCATGGTTGCATGGAACATCGGGTATATCTTTGAGATTAGCAGGATGATGGCCCCGGTACTCGGGCTGCTTTTTGTTTACCTGGGAATTCTCTGTGGAAAATGCAGGCAGAACTGGTTTATCGGAGTCCGGACCCCCTGGACTTTGAGCAGTGAGAGAGTATGGACGCGGACACACAATATTGCAAAGGATGTTTTCATTGCAATTGGGCTGATCTGGATTGCAGTGGGCATATTGGCTCCAGGATACACCCCATACCTGATTGGGCTGCTCATTATTGCAGTAATCGGGCTGTTTGTGGATTCTTACTTTGAGTACAAGAGGGAGCTTGGGGGAAGAAAACGCATGGAGCTTGGGGCAACTACAGCGCCTGTGAAAACCAGGGCCGGAAAAGTGGCTGCCGCAAAGAAGGCTGCGGCTCCCAGGAAAAGGCGCGTAAAAAAGAAGGCGGTAAAAAAACCCAGGAAGAAAACGGCAAAAAAGAAGGCTGTGGAGAAAAAATAGGCAGCCGGGTTTTCCAAAAGCTTTAGTGGAAAATTGCATACGCCAGGAAAAGGACTCCAAGCAGCAGAAGCACCTGGATATAAAGCAGGCTCACTCCAGAGAGGTGCATGGAAAAATCCTGCTTATTTTTCTGTGGGATTCCTTCCCCAAATGGATGTGCATGCCTTACACTAAATTTCCGAATCTCCCCTGAGCCAGTCATTTTCCATCCACCTCAAATACCCTCCTAATCCGGGCTATTTAATAATTCGTTGTCCGCTGGAAGAGGACAGCCATGGCAGAAAGCCTTTCTTTTTATTGTTTTCCCAACTAAATTCTCCTGTGCTTTGGATATTTTCCAAAGTAAGATATGGCTGTGCAGATGCGGGCATAAAACAAACCCAGAACGAAACCCGACAAGTGGAGGGTTGAGGTGCAGAAGATCTGCTAGAGTAGAGGAATAAAACACAAAAGTAGCGTAAGACGGTGTTTTTTTGACAATCGTGAACTTTGTTCACGAGA
>DAOUYQ010000008.1 GCA_030666035.1 Microcaldota archaeon | reverse complement strand
CTTCTCCACATGCTCGGCCTTCTGGATGTTCCAACAAAAGGCCACGTAAAAATAGATGGAAAGGATATTTCCAAAATGAATGCGGACGAGCGTGCAGTAATCCGCGGAAAAAAAATCGGCTTCGTATTCCAGGTGTTCAATCTGGTCCCTTCGCTTACCGCACTGGAAAATGTAGCGCTTCCCATGATGATACAGGGAGTTTCCAGGACAGAGCGGGAAGAAAAAGCAGCAGAAGTCCTCAAGGAACTTGGAATGGGAAACAGGCTGGAGCATCTTCCCAGCGAGCTTTCAGGGGGCCAGCGCCAGCGTGTTGCAATGTCCCGCGCACTCGTAAACGACCCGGAACTCCTTTTGGCAGATGAGCCAACCGGAAATCTGGACTCAAAAACCGGGGAAGAAGTGGTAAAAATCCTGGATAAGCTCCACAAGGGAGGAAGAACAATAGTGGTAGTAACCCATGACCGGAGTATCGCAAAACATGCGGATGAGCAAGTCTACATCGTGGATGGCATGGTCAAGGATTGGCGTGGGCGCTCACACCCGGACTATACAAGGAATATTCAGGAAAATCATGTTCAGAAAATCAAATAGGTGAAAAAATATGGAAATGAAGTTTGCGCTTTTTGCGCTTATGCTCTTTGGATTTGCTTTTGCCGGGCTAAGTATCAGCGAATACTCCGTAACGCCCGAAATAGTTGAGCCAGGAGCTTCGGGAGTTTTGGAGATAATTGTTTCAAACGGCGCACAGACAGATACTGTGGAAAATGTCGTAATCAGCGTTACTTCTGTGGAAGCCCTTGGGATTGACCGCAGCTTCGTAGTCGGAGACCTTGAAGCATTATCTTCAGTAATAATCTCCATTCCATTTGAAGCATCAGAGGACATCACAAGTGGATATTATACTGTGGAGGTCCGTGCAGTAGGAAGAACCCAGGAGTATTATCTGGGGAGTGAAGGAGAGCTGAAATCCAAAACCGAAAGCTTTGAAAAGCGCGCATCAATCCCGGTGCAGGTCGTTGAGCAGCCAGCCATCTCAATTGTGCTCTCCGAAGAGAGCATAGAAGACCTTACAGAGGAAACATTTATTTTCACTAATAATGGGGGAAAAGCAAAAAAGCTCAAAATAACAATCCAAAACGAGGGCATGGGTTTTCTTAACATGGACCAGCTCTATATTGCTGAGCTGGACAAAACTGCTTCCGTAACCGCAACCCTTGATGCGCGCGGCGCGCAGGAAGGCGCAACCAAGCTCCAGCTCCAGCTTACCTACCAGAATGAGCTTGGAACCGAAATAACCCAAACCAAGGAAATTCCAATCACCGTAAAAAAAGCAGAGGGGGATTTCGTTTTCGTCCAGCAGGGCACAATCGTAACCGGTAAAAACGAGAACCTCCAGCTCAAGCTCACAAATGAAGGGAAAGCAGTAACCGACCTCCGCTTCACATTTGAGAGCGACGATGTGCGCCTCCGTGGCCTGAATGAATTCAGCGTGGGCGACCTTGCATCAGGAGAAACAAAGTCATTCACCGTGCCCCTTGTTGCAAACCTCCCCCCAGGAACACAAAATGTAGCGCTCTCAATTACATGGGAAGAATCCGGGGAAGACCGCATGGGAAGCATAACAATTCCAATGGAAGTAGTCTCTGATTCCACAGTAGGCGTATTCCTTGAGGCAAAGCCCACCCCGCTTACAGCAGGGGGAGAGCACACAATATCCGTAACCGTTTCCAATCTTGGCTCCTATGACATAGAAGGCACAACAGTTGAGTTGCAGAGCGAAGCATTCACCCTGCTCACAATCCAGCCCCAGCAGTATATAGGGGGCCTGGAGAGCGATGATTTCTCCAGCGTGCAGTACAAGGTCCTGATGAACAGTGTGGAGCCTGGCACTTACCCCACCACAGTCAAGGTATCTTTCAGGGATGAGTCCGGGGCCTGGGTAAGCCTGGAAGAAGAAATTGGGGTATCAGTAGTGGAGCCTGTTGCGCAGGAAGATTCCACAATCCCGATTCTGCTTGGCCTTGCAATAATCCTAATAGTTTTGTATTGGTGGTTTAAGAGGAAGAAGAAATGAAGTTCTGGGATGTAGCCCATTACTCATTTGAGCACCTGAAGCACAGGGGCCTGCGCACCTGGCTCACCCTTTTGGGGATAGTAGTAGGAATAGCGGCAGTAATCGTGCTTGTGGGCCTTGCACAGGGCCTCCGCGTCAGCGTTGCATCAGAGCTTGAGCTCTTTGGCGCGGACCTTATTCTCGTAATTCCAATAAACATTGAGGGTGGCGCCTTTGCCGGCCCCACCTCCTTCCGCCCCACTTCAGGAAAGCTTTTTGACAAGGATGTGAATGTAATTAGCAAAGTAGATGGAGTCGAAGTTGTAACAAAGGCTCTCCGTACCAATGCAGACATGAAATACCGCAGAGACAGCATAACCTCAAGTGTTATGGGGCTTGAAACGGATACCTACCAGGAAACAATGGTCCTTGATGAGCTGGATGAGGGGAGGTTCCTTGAGCCAGGCGACCGCAAGGTTGTGCTTGTAGGCTCCACAATTGCATATGATACTTTTGAGGAGGATGTGCAGCTCAACTCATTCCTTGAAATCGCAGGGGAAAAGTACCGGGTTGTAGGAATCCTTTCCGAAACCGGAAGCAGCTATTCCAATGTGGACTCCATGATAGTAATTTCCTTTGAAGATGCAAAAAGGATTGCAGGCGACACTATTGCGGAGCGGGAAGTAAGCGCAATCCGGGTAAAAATCTCAGAGGGCTACGAACCAATTGAAGTTGAAGATGATATTGAATGGGCACTGATGAAGCACCGCGGCGTAACCGAAGATGACAAGGATTTTGGCATGATAAGCGCCCGTTTCATCCAGGAGCAGGTGGATTCCATTCTTGGAGCGCTTACATTATTCCTGCTTATTGTTTCCGGAATAGCACTATTAGTCGGGGCAATTGGAATTTCAAATACGATGTTCATGAGCGTGCTCGAGCGCACCCGTGAAATAGGGGTACTGAAATCCATAGGAGCCACATCCGGGCAAATCCAGCAGCTCTTTCTCATGGAATCCGCAATGATTGGGCTTTCCGGAGGAGTGCTCGGCCTGGTAATCGGAGCCCTTCTTATCCAGCTGATTGCATTTTTTGATTTTACTGCAGTCCTTTCAGTTGAAATGGCAATAATCGCGTTCATTGTTTCTGTGGGCGTGGGAATCGCAGCAGGCACTTTCCCTGCAAGAAGCGCCTCCAGGGTCCCTGCAATAGAAGCATTGAGGTATGAATAATGAACTTCATGGATGTATTGGAATACAGCATTGAAAACCTGCGCAGGAGGCAGATGCGCTCATACCTCACAATCCTTGGAATAATCCTGGGAATCGCCACAATAGTAATCCTGGTTTCCGTAGGCGAAGGAGTCCGCAAAGACATAAACGACCAGATGGAAATGTTTGGAGGCAATATGATTGCAGTAACTCCCTATGACATTGAGGATGTTGCAATCGCAGGGGCAGGGATGACCTCCTCCGGAAAACTTTACGAAAAAGACATAAAGTATGTTGAGCGCGTTCCGGGAATTGAAGAGATTGCCTATGGCGCAATGGGGAGGGCCAGCCTGCGCTTCAAGGACAAGCAGATAAGCGCAATGGTAATGTCAATGACCCCCAACATGTTTCCCATGTATGAAGGCCAAGGCATAACAGTTGAGGAAGGCCGCTACATCCAGGAAGGGGAAACCCACGTAGCCTTCCTCATGTATGATGCTGCAAACGAACTTTTTGGAAAGGACAAGGTAAAAGTAAACAACTATATCTACATCAACGAGCAAAAGTACAGGGTCGTAGGCATTGCTGAAAAAATAGGGACTTCCCTCTCCCAGCAGGACGATTCCGCAATCTACATCCCATACGATGACACTGAAGAAGCCTTTGGGGATACCCTCGCAAAAGAAGAACTCTCATTCATTATGGTACAAACCCAGGAAGGCGCAGACACTGAAGGGATTGCAGAAAGAATTGAGGAGCAGCTTGCAGCCTCCCACCGTATTTCCCTGGACAAAAAGGATTTCAGCGTAATGACCTCCGCCTCAATCCAGGAGATGATAAACCAGATTACTGATTTGCTTACCGGCTCCCTTTTCCTCATCGGCCTTATTTCCGCAGTAGTTGGGGGAATCGGAATTGCAAACACAATGTTCATGAGCACCCTTGAGCGCACAAAAGAAATTGGCATATTAAAATCAATCGGCGCAACCTCCCGGCAGGTTCTCTCCCTCTTCCTCATGGAAGCAGCGATTATTGGGGGAGTAGGGGGCCTTATAGGCCTTGGGCTGGGATTCCTTGTTATGCAGATAATACCCTATTTTGGGCTAATTCCCCATCTTCCAGCCTGGATTGCAGCAGGAGTAGTTCTCTTTGCAATGGCAATTGGAATGATTGCAGGGTTCATCCCTGCCAGGAATGCAGCTAAAATCCCTGCAATTGAAGCGCTCCGCTATGACTAATTTTTCTCTTTTATTGCTGCTACAACTGTTTTTGGAAATGCATCCAATCCCCGGTAAGCAGCCCTTGAACCAAGCTCCTGCTCTATAATCATCAGCCTATTGTATTTTGCATTCCTCTCTGAGCCCGAGGAGCCGCTTTTAATCTGCCCCACATACGGATGCATTGCAAGATGCGCTATAAAATCATCTTCTGTTTCCCCGGAACGGTGTGAAATCACATTGGCCCTTCCATTAACGTGAGTGAGTGCCATTGCCGCAAGCGTTTCACTGATTGTCCCTATCTGGTTTATCTTTATCAGGCTTGAGTTCCCAATTCCATTCTTTATTGCCCCCCTGATAAGCTCAAGGTTTGTGCAGACATAATCATCCAGCACAAGCTGCACTTCATTCCCAAGTTCCTCACTTAAGAGTTTCCAGCCTTCCATGTCATTTTCCCCCATCCCATCCTCTATGGAGATTATGGGGTAATCCCTGACCAGGCCCACCCAAAATTCAGCAATCTCTTCAGATGAGCACTTCTTCCCCCCAAAATGATAAGTGTTGTCAATCCCGGCAGATTCCTTTCCCCACATTTCTCTCCCATGTATCTCGGAGAATGCAGCATCAAAAGCAATCCAGATATCCTTTCCCGGAGCATAGCCGCATTCCATAACTGCATTGAGCACTTCATCCATAGTCTCCCTGGCATCCAGGTAGGGATTCACAAATCCGCCTTCGTCTCCCCTGCCCGTAGGCTGCCCCCTCACCCTGAGCATATTTTTCAATGCATGCCATACATCCGTTCCCATCTCCATTGCTTCGGCAAAGCTTCCCGCACCCGCAGGCACTATCATGGTTTCCTGGATTTCAAAATCAGTACAAGCATGCCGCCCTGCATTCAGGATGTTGAACTGGGGAACCGGCATCAGGCATTTCCCTTCAGAATCCATAAAGCTTTCCCACAGCTCAATTCCCCTGGATTCTGCCCTTGCAAGGGCAATTGCACCTGAAACTGCAAGAATGGCGTTTGCCCCCAATTTAGACTTATTTTTTGTTCCATCCGCATCCTTAAGTTCCCTATCGATTTCCCACTGGGTCATTCTTGAGATATCCAGCCCTTCAACAAGGGGGGCCAGCACATTATTTACATTATCGGCCGCCTTTGAAACACCCTGTTTCCTCCAGCGTTCTGGGTTCCTATCCCTGAGCTCGAGTGCTTCTTTTTCTCCGATTGATGCTCCTGATGGCACTTTGAACTCCACACGCTTTCCATCCTCAAGCTTCACCCTGCATGCCACAGTTGGCCTGTTCCCCGAATCAAGAACCTGGTAAGCCCGCACTGACTTAACTGTTGATTTTGTTGCTCTTTTAGAATTCATCTCAAAAACCTTCCACAATCCAATAGAGTATATGTTTCTAACTATTTAAACCTGTAACTACAAAACCCCCCCCCCCGCATTTTAATCCAAATAGGTGAGTTGAGAAAACTTTTTGTTGCACCAATCCTTTTTGGCTTCATAGCCGGCCAAAATTGAAGCGCTCAGGTATGATTAGTTATGCCCGCACCGTTCTTTCTTTGTTGATTAGGAATTTGTTAATTCCTAAAGCGGACAAAATTTGCATTTTGTCCCCGGCTTTTTGCCCATTGCTCCTATTCTCCCTGGAGTGCGGCCCGGGTTCACCCCGGGTAGCTTTCCCTTTGCCAGTTGCTCGCCTAGCAGGTTCAGAAGCTCAGCCCTCTCATAGGTGCTTCCCATTTTGCATACTGTGCACTCGAGCTTCTCCAGAAGTTTTTGGTTTATTTTCTGCGTGAGGCAGATGTCCCTGCAGGCCAACAATGTCCGTTTTTGGGCATCTCCCTCCAAATCAGTCATGCCTTTTTCAAATTTTGCCTCAACTACAGAGATAATCATTCTCAGGGCACTTTCTCCGCCCGATACTATCTGGCTTTTAATCTCTCTTCGGTTTAGGGAATGCGACAAAGGGGTTACAATTTTGTGCACTGCTCTGCGCAACTCTGTATCTGGCTGCCCCCCACTCCCAGTATGTGCATTAATTTCCAATTCTCTCTCTTGCAGAGGCCCATTTTTCATATGCACACTCCCTTCTTTTACTGTGCATAAATCTTTATAAATGTGGTTCATAATACTTCTAAAAACCCTCCACCCCATTCCTCTCTACAATGAATGAGCTCACAAAAACATATATTGCAGCAATTCTTTTTGGCTTCATAGCCGGAGCCATCTCAGTTTCCATACCTTTGTTTTTGGATGAGCAGGGCATCAGCCTTGCAAATATAGGGATAATCCTCAGCCTCGCCACATTAATTGGGGGCTTAATTGGGATATATATCGGCGCACACAGCGATGTAGTTGGAAGAAAAAGCCTAATGGCAGCCCTAAGCGGAATATGGGCACTCAGCAGCTTAATTCTGATTCCATTCAAAAACGTATTCTCATATATAGGTTCCCAGTCCGGCTCAAAATTCTCATCAGCCACCCTCTGGAACCTCTTCCTCTCAAGAATCACTGACCTCACAAAGTCTTCTGAGCGGGGAAAGTACCTGGGGTATTATTCTGCAGCTTTTGGCCTCTCCTTTGCATTTGCCCATTTAGTTGCAGGCGCAATTTTTAGCCAGTTTGGGGCAGATGCAGTTTTTGCCCTGGCAGCTGTTCTCTCCCTGCTAATGGCAGTATTTATCCTCACTTTCAAGGAAGTTCCATCCAAAAAGAAAGCCCGAGAACTTTCATTGAGAATCCTCAAAACAAAAAACGGGTGTGCCAACGCAATAGTTTCCTTCCTAAACGGAGCCCAAAGAAGCATCATCTACGGATTCGTAATCTACATCTTTCTTGCCCAAACATATTCCTTTACCCCGGAAGAAGTAGGCTTCTACACGTGCATCTTTCTCATGGTTTGGGGATTCTCATCATATTTCCTGGGAAAACTCACAGACCAAATCAGCTCGCTAAAAACCCTGCTTTATGGCTCCATAATTAATGCCTCAATCTGGGTCACGGTTGCTTATTTCCAGCAGTGGGAAATCTTCTTCTTTCTCATGATTTTTGAAAACCTCACATATCCATTATACGGAGTCTCCACAATCAAGATTTCCTCTTTAATTGCACACAAAGAAAATATAGGCAGGGATATCAACATTTTTGGCTATTTTGATATCCTGGGCGCAATGTGTGGAGTCTTTATTGCAGGAATTTTGGCAGAGATGAGCTTTTCATATGTGTTCCTGACGCGTGCAGCACTAATTCTCTCTTCTGCGATAATTGCGTACTTTTTTATCACGCTGGAGGATGGAGAGACACCTCGAGTTTGAGGGATAGGTGCAAAAACTTACGGAAAAGCGTAAGGAATTTACCATATTTCTTACGGAAAAGCGTAAGCTTTTATAATTTTCCGTAGATAGTACTGCATGGACAGTACCAATCTCCGAAGAGTAATCCTAAAATACAAGGGCCTGATTCCGCAAAAAGTATTCCCAAGGGATTTAGAAGTATTTCCCACTGATTTTGACAAGGCCAATGTAATTGTGGGGCCCAGGAGGGCAGGCAAGACATTTTTCTTATACGAAGCCATCAAAAAGGAACAGGCAGGAGAATGGGTGCTAATAAATTTTGAAGACAACCTGCTAGGCGAGCTGGATAAGGGGGACCTAAATAGTATACTGGACTATTCCAAGGAACTATTTCCAGGCAAAAAGCTTGCATTCTTCTTTGATGAGCTGCAGGTTGTGGATGGGTGGGAGAGATTCATAGTCTCTTTGCTAAATGCCCACTACCCGGTAATGATTACCGGTTCCAATTCAAAGCTGCTAAGCAGGGACATCGCAACTTCGTTGCGGGGCAAGGCCCTTCCGTATCTTCTTTTGCCCCTTTCATTTTTGGAGTATCTCCGAATTAACGGCATTGAACTTAAAAAAAACTTTGAATACACTGACCAAATTTTTGAGATTAAAAACCAGTTTGGCAATTACCTGAAATACGGGGGTTTCCCGGAAGTAGTGCTCTCTACATCAGTTCCGCTCAAGAGCAAGCTCATAAACAATTATTTTGATTCTGTACTATACAAAGACCTTGTTGAGCGGCTGAAGCTGAAGAACATAAAATTGGTTGAACTTACCATGAAATACCTCCTCAACCTCTTTGGAAACACCTTCTCCATCTCAGCCTATGAGCGCTACCTCAAATCCAATAAGGTGCCCTATAGCTTAGAGGATATCTATGCCATACTGGGCGCGCTTGAAGACGTATTCCTGGTAAGCTACGTGCGCGAATATTCCAAGTCATTTAAGAAAAGGGAATTCTCCAAGTCCAAAGTTTATCTTTTTGATACAGGATACATCCATTTCCTTTCAATGGAATCCAATGACTATGGGAGAATTTTAGAAAATATTGTATTTATAGAATTATTCAGGAGGGATGGCAACACAGAAAATAAAAACATATTCTATTACAAATCCAGGAAAAACGAGGAATGTGATTTTGTAGTGGCAAAACGAGGAAGCATCACCCAGGCAATACAGGTAACCTGGGTTCTGGATGAGCGAAACCGGGAACGTGAAATCAAGGGGCTTTTGGGCGCAATGGACTTCTTTGAACTCAAAGAGGGGCTTATTCTTACCTCGAACCAGGAGGAAGTGATAAACTCCGGCAATAAAAAAATAATTGCCAAGCCGGTTTGGAAATGGCTGCTTGAAGTTTAAGCCAGATTAAATTTTCTTTATAGGCCCAGAACATAATATCTGGCGTATCTTTAAATTCCTTATCCTACAAATCCCTTTCAAGAAGTGATTTTTTCATGTATGAGATTGATGAGATTGGGCCAGAGAGGATAGTAGAGGTTTACGACCAGAAAACAGGCATGCACGGAGTTGCAGTAATAGACAACACCGCACGGGGCCTTGGAAAGGGTGGAATCCGAATGGTCCCTGACCTTACAACTTCTGAAGTTATGGGCCTTGCACGCGCAATGACCTGGAAGAACGCAATGGCAGATATTCCTTTTGGGGGCGCAAAAAGCGGAATTAAAGCAGATCCAAGGGCAATGAGCCCGGAGCAAAAAGAAGCAATCGTGCGCGCATTTGCAAGAAAAATCAGGGAACTGGTCCCAAAGCACTACATCGCAGGCCCGGACATGAACATGACCGAGCGCGAAATGGCATATATTGCAGATGAGCTTGATGATTTGAGGGTAACTACAGGAAAGCCAACCCAGATGGGCGGCCTTCCGCATGAGCTGGGCTCAACCGGCTACGGAGTTGCACTATGCATTAAAGTTGCAGTGGAATTCAAAGGTGAATCCTTAGAAGGAAAAACAGTAGCAATAGAAGGCTATGGAAACGTAGGCACTTTTGCACATAAATTCCTGGAGGAATGGGGCGCAAAAATTGTAGCAGCCTCAGACTCAAGAGGAACAGTCTACAACCCAAACGGGCTCAAGTTTGAAGAGCTTTTCAAAACAAAACAAGAGCAGAAAACAGTAACCGCACACGAAGGGAAAAAGCTGGGCACAAAAGATATTTTTGAATTGGATGTGGACATTTTGGTGCCAGGTGCCCGCCCGGACGTACTCACTGCAGAAAATGTGGAAAAGGTGAAAGCAAAATACGTTGCAGAGGCAGCAAACCTCCCTGCAAAATACGAAATTGAAAAAATCCTCATGAACAAAGGCGTAGTTGTGCTCCCGGATTTCGTTGCAAACGCAGGAGGGGTAATCTCCTCTTACTGCGAAACAATGGGCTGGAATGCAGATATGATGTTCAAGATAGTCACCGACAAGATTACTGCAAACACCAAAATCATGATGGAGCGGGCAAAAGAAGACAATGATACCAGGAAGGCTGCAATGGGAATTGCCAGGGAAAGAGTAGAAGAAGCAATGAACTTCCGGGGATGGAAAAGGAAATAACCCCTTTCCATATCCCTATGGATAGCCCAGGAGCCACTTCATTAGCAATATTTCATGCTGAGCAGGTTTCCGAAACAAAACCCATACAATTATAAATACAAGTTCTTCTTAAATATCAACATCAATTTAGCGGTGAGCATATATGACGAATAAGGATGAGCAGAAAGAAGCTCAAAGTTCCGACCCCATCGGGTGCACAGGGGACGGTAAGGTATGGATGGTCGCTCTTTTGGGATTCCTGGTAGGTTTGCTTGTAATGTACCTTGCAATGCCTGCAGTTTTCCCTCCTGAAGTTACCGTCGTGGAAGTTCCATCCGAAGTTGAAGAAGGCGAAGAGCCCTTCACGCTGGATGAAACCAAGGTACAGGAAATAGGGCAGCTCCTTTCAGACACATATCTCTTGAACACCGGGGAGGACGTCCCGGTTACATACCTAAAATATGAAACTGAAGGCAGCCACGCAGTCCTTTATTATAGTATAATGGGCCAGGAAGTGCCTATTTACATCTCGAAGGATTACAAGTACCTTTATCCAAGCGCGATTGACTACGATCAGATGGCCTCCGAAATCACAGAAGCAAAAGCACAGTATCTCGCGAGCCTCTCAGCAGAACCTGAACCTGAAGAACATCCAGGATATCCAACTTCTGCAGAACCAGAGGTTTACTTATTCCTAATGAGCAATTGCCCATATGGAAACCAGGCTGAAAATGGCATTGTGGACGTGGTCTCTCTCCTTGAAGATGAGGTGGCGTTCGAGCCAGTCTACATTATTTACGATGAGACAATCTGGGCGGAGCGCTACAATGCGGATAGCCCCGAGTGCCTCGTAGAGGACAACGTAACCTACTGTTCCATGCACGGGATGTATGAGCTTGCGCAGGGAATCAGGGAAAAGATGATTTACAACCGCTACGGTGAAGCAAAGTGGGCTGAATACGCAGCTGCAGTAAACACTGAATGCTTCTTGGCAGAGCAGGATATTGAAACCTGCTGGAAGACCGTTGCAGAGAGTATGGAAATCGATGCTGTGGACATTGAGGACAACTACGATGCTGAGAAGTTCACAATTCTTGCAAGGGAAAAACAGCTTACTTTCTCCATGGAGCAATTCGGCTCCCCAGCTCTTGTGATTAATGGAGTGGATTATTCCGGTTCAAGGACATCGGAAGCATACAAGAGCGCAATCTGCAGTGCTTTTGAGTCAGAACCCGAAGACTGCTCTGTAGAACTTGCAGCAACCGGAACAGATTCTGCAGGTTCCTGCGGATAACTCCTTTCTTTTTCTCTTTCTTATTTTTTTAATCAAATGCCCTCATTACCCTCCTCATTAATAAGAATGCATTGAACCAGCAGAGCGGAAGCCATAGCGGCATCCCAAAGGTTGCTACTGAATAATCCCAGTTTCCACTCCAGATTGAAAGGATTTCCATTGCACTCCCAAGCACTGCCGCACCAATTCCAACTTTTATTTCCGCAGGTGTGTAAAATCTGAATGCAAAAAGCCCCACAGTTGCTGCAGAAAACAAAAATAGTGTAAGCCCCTCATCCGGAGCAAGCAGGGCCACACACACTGTGCCCAGAAACGCAAGGAAAACCGCAGCCCATGAGAAATAAGCAGGCGCATTTTTCCCAAATGCATCTTCAATAAGCACTACAGTGATTCCCCATCCAAGCGGAAGCCACAAAGGAGTAAAAAGAAATGAGGCATTTGCATATTCCCATCCCCCGAGTGCAACTGCAATGTTTTCACAGATTCCCCCCACAATAACCGCAACAACAAAATGCTTAAGGTTCCCCCACCTCCCAATTGCAAGCACAGCAACACAGCCAATTGCGACAACCAAGGTAAGCAAAATTTCATAAGGGTAGAGAAATGCAATTAGTATTGCGCCGATTGCGA
>DAOUYQ010000143.1 GCA_030666035.1 Microcaldota archaeon | reverse complement strand
TCCCATATGAACACCTCAAAGCCTGAGCTTTCCGCGCTCTTCATTCTCGTAAGTTTTCCTGAGCGCATCAGCCTGGAGCCCGTACACCTTTTCACATCCTTCAATTGCCTCATCAATGTTCTGGGCAAGCTCTTCCTTTGTAAGGAGCCCGTCCATCTGCAGAAGCACAATTTCTTTGTTCCTGTGGGTTATTGCAATGGGAACATCTGATTCACCATAGTTGTCCTCATCCTTTCCCAGGTCAACTACAAGCTGCCCATCCAGTTTCCCAACCGCAATTGCAGAAACCATGTCCGTCATCGGGATTCCTGCGTCTGCAAGTGCAACTGCGGCTGCAGTAAGTGAAGCAACCCTGGTTCCCCCTTCTGCCTGAAGCACTTCAACATACACTTCAATCTGGCTCTTTGGGAACAACGCTGTTAACACTACAGGCTCAAACGCTTCCCGGATTACCTTGGAAATCTCAATGCTCCTCCTGTTTGGGCCGCTTCTTGAGTGCTCGCCCTTTGAGCAGAACGGGCTCATCGCATAGCGGATTTTCAATCTTGCCTTATAGGGGTCTGAAAGGTGCCTTGGGATACATTCCCTTGGGCCATAAACACCTGCAATAACCTTGTTTGCGCCCCACTCTACATAAGCGGAGCCTTCTGCTTCATTGAGCACGCCCGCTTCAATCTTCAGGGGCCGCAGGTCCTTGGGGCCGCGCCCATCAAGCCTTTTTCCATCTTTAAATAATTCTGGCTTTTCCATGTCTCATCACATCTCTTCAATATCAAGTTTTTCTTCTTTTTCCTCAACTACTTCAACCTGCTCAACCTGCACGCCTTCAGGGGCCTGCTCCATTGGGGCACCCACATCCCGGGCCCCGGGTTGTTCTTCCCCGGGGGCAGCTTCTATAGGTGCGTCCCTCGGAGGCACAGTGACGTTTCCCCCATGCTCATTTAGGTATCCTGCCACCGCATCCGTAAGCCCGCGGGTGTGCGCTTTCCTGATGATAAAGTTTATTGTCTTGAGCGCAAGCTGGATGTTTCCTTTTCCGCCTATCCAGATGTACCCGTTGTTCCCTACAAAGATGGAACATCCTGTCCCGTCCCTGAGCACATTGAGCATGCTGCTCCTCTTCCCAATAATGCGGGGCACTTTGGATGCAGGAACATTCAGGAGCTTCCCTGCAGGAAGCCTCTTTGCATCGGTTATGTCAACATTTCCCACTTCATCTGCGAACTTTATTCTTCCATAAATGAGATCCCCCTGCTTGAAGCTCACGCGCGTGAACTTTGAGCTGATAAACCCGTTATATGCCATGTTCAAGTCCACAGAATACCCTGCATGCCGCACATCGGTAACTACTCCGACAACATTGTCCCCCGCCTTGGCTTTATACACAAGCTCAAGGGGGATAAACTTGTCATCGCGCACCATTCCCAATACGGCTGCATATGTTTTCCCATCCACAACTACTGTGTTTGGGACTCTCATTTCCTGTTCCCAGATTAATTCTCCGGGCACTACAATCCTTTCTATTTTCATCACCTATTCAACTTTTCTTGTCTCGGCTTGTCCCGCCGTCAACTTGTTTATCCGGTCAAGGAACTCTCCCTGCATTCCTGCGGGAAGCTCCACCACCACAATCAGGCAGCCATCCTTTAGCCACTGCTCCTTCTTTATCCCATAGGATTTCAGTGTTCCATAGCTCCTATGCGAATACTCCGGCGGAATCTTCACCGCCATTTTTATTTTCTCAAATTTAATCGGGATAATCGGCCTGAGCTTCTTCAAAAGCTCATCCATCTGCTCTTTTGGGTCCGTGAAGGGGTCCACGTGGAACTTCACTTCCTCCATTGCATTCTCAATTCGTAATGGCGGAATCGGGGCCCCGGTCCGGACATCAATTGCTTCCCTGCAAATCATGTCTATGATTTTCTTTCTTTTGTCCACTACTTTTTTCTTCCTCTGCTCAGTAGTAAGCTGCACACTTCCCTTCTTCAAAGTTATCTCGAGGATTTCCATGAGCTCTGTTGTGCCGAATGCCTTTTGGATGTCTGAATTTTTTGCCCGCTCGGCCTTCTTTGCATTCTCATAAACCTCATCCACCACAAGGATGTTTTTTAGGTCTCTTTTCCCCCCATCCAGATACTGGTAAGTGGCATCAGGGTCCACATAAAGCTCGAAGTGCTTTCCTTCCCTGTCGTAAGAAGCAATAATCGCTTTGTCTAAGCTTACCATAATATCATCTCACTAATGCCCAAAAGTCGGCCTTGTAGGGGACTATTTTACTATATATTAACTTATAAAGCTTTCCAATTGAATTTCTACTTATGTTCAGGCGCATATTTTTAGTGTTTTTGCTGGTTCTTGGGATATCTTTTGCTGCAACTGCAGTTACCGAGTGCATGACGATTAATACTCCGGGATATTATGTTATGACTGGAGATATTCATAACAATACTGACCCTGAGTGTATAGAGATCGCCTCCAGCAATGTTATATTCGATTGCAACTATAGCATTCTGAACGCATCTGCTCCTGGAGCCTGGGCTTTCACAATTGCCGTACCTCCCTTTATAGACAATGTTACGGTTGCAAACTGCACAATTCACTCAGCAAATGCAATATGGACAAAAACGCTGCACAATAACATCTATAGAAACCTTGAGCATTATTGTTACGGGGGAAGCGGATTTTCTGTTTCTGGAGAAAACATCTCCATGTACAATATCTCCTCAAACTGCACAAAATCTCTTCTTTATGCATTGTTCGTGGCCAACTTTACTGCTGAGAATATTACAGGCACTAATGCCTTTTCAACCAAGATACAATTAGATATGGCTGATCACTATCTTCTCAAAGATGTATATAATGCAGAGATCTACCTGGATGGCTCTTCCAATGGTACGGTTGAGAATCTATATTCTTCCAATCCCAATTCAGGATATGGATATTCCATAGCTGAATTTTCTGGCATCTCCAGAAACAATACCCTCAAAAATGCATACATTTCCGGATGCGATACTGGATTTCCAACAACTTGCATCGATTTCTCCAAATCCGTTATAGATGTCCATCTTGAAGACGTAGAGTTGGTAATGCCTGCAGGGCTATACTTGCCTTCTGCTTCATCTGCCACAGGCCTTACAATGCGTGATGCATTTG
>DAOUYQ010000070.1 GCA_030666035.1 Microcaldota archaeon | reverse complement strand
CTGCAATTTTTATTTTCTAAAAAGTGAAGGGCTGTGGCCGATAAGGCCACTTAATCTGCACTTCGAATTGTAGATATTGAACTATCAATTGCTCCTCTCTTTGAGGTCCACATCAATTCCCCCTCCAACGCCGAGGATGATATTATAGACAACTGCGCTAAGGAATCCGAATATGAACATCCCTATTGCAAAACCTACAAGACCTGCAATGCCCATGCCCAAGCCGATTATGAGGGCTATGAACGTGCTTACAAAATCTGTTCCCGCTGCAAGACCAAGGAGTGTTGCCAGCATCATCAGCACAGTATAGATCACCAGGGAAATTATGCCAATTACAAATGACCATACTGCCAAAAGCCTTCCAAGGGAAACCGCACCGATATGTGAGAGCGTAAATTTTTGCATAAATTCACCAAAGGGAGTAATTCTGCAAAACATAAAAGGCTATGGCAATGGGTGGGGGGGTATAGTTAGTGAATATGTGTGCCCAGGAGCAGCCCGTTTTCCAAAGAGTTTTTGGGTGATTAACTCTTTCCTATTTTTCGGTTTTCTTCTTTAGAAAGGGAATTTCATCCGGATTTCGCTTCGAATTAGATTGCTAATCTGTCAAGCGTATCGCAGATTATGTCAAGCGACTCTTTGAACGTTTTTTTAGTTAAAATAGAACCTGGTAAAATGTAGATTGCCTGCTTCTTGCCCAGATTGAATAACACCCATGGGGTTAATTTCCCTCTATTCGATACTATATCAATTAAGGTGCCAAAAGATGCCTTTCCTCCCCTCCTCCTCCAAAATTTTGATAACATCCCGATTTTATCCAGCCTGTTGTAAATATCTCCTAATCCACATCGTTCCATCTGTTCCTTATTGTTTAAGACAATTGGAACGGCCGCTCCGGATTTGTTAGGGGTCCTGATACGCAAGGCGACATTTTCGACTAAACCACTCGGGAAAAACAACTGAATATTAAACTCCCGGTTTCTGTAAGTGCCCTTCCATCCTGGAGCAGGGCCAAGTATCTTTGGCACAGGAATTATGGAAAAAACTTTCCGTATATACTTTACAAAACCATTTTTTTGCATAAATGGTTCTACTGCTTTTATTGCTTTTTTTCTTGATTTTTCCATTCCCGTGACCACATAATAAAATATCCCAATAAATGCCAGAAGTAAAAAGCCAATCAGAATTAACTGAAAGTTGCCAGTAAAGAAAAGGGTTGATTTGATCCTTGATTGGCTGGGGTCCTGCGGGTTTACCAGGATTTCGATTTTGGCCTCTGGTGTGCCTCCAATTTTACCAGTGTAGTGGATAAAGGATGGCCTAACATCACTTCCGCAGCAGTGGGCAGAATATGAACTTCCATTATATTCATAAGTGTAGTTCATGTTAACTATCCTCGAACACGAGCCTTGTGGCTTACAGCTTGCAGGGCGTTCATACTTACAATGAGTGACCACAGCATCGACATCTTCCCAGGTGCTGAAAACAGGATAATCAGAATACATGGAGTGTGCGCCAAGGAGGATAAGGGAGGCTCCAATAACCACCAAGATAAAAAGGAGGCATTTTGTCTTTGTATATGTGGGCATTGCCATGAAACTCAATATATGGACTCGCTATAAATTATTAACTGTTTAGGAGTTAATGGAGTTATGAAGAAACCTGCAGTTCTTCTATTCCTCTTGATACTCGCTCTGAGGAATAAAAAAACTGGGGAAGATGATAGGTGGGCAAAATGATAAAGGCAGTTATGGGGAATTTGGAAAAAAATAATATGAGGTGCTTTTTTGCGGAGACAAAGGAAGAGGCTTTGGCCAAAATTCTGGATTTGGTTCCGGAAAACTCAACAATAGGTTTTGGTGGCAGCAAAACGCTGGAGCAGGTTGGTGTTTTTGCAGCTTTGGAAAAAAAGAAGTGCAAAATATTGGATTGGAAAAGGGCAGATTCCAAAGAGGAAAATATGGAAATACGGAAACATAGCCTTTTGGTTGATGTTTATTTGTGCTCAAGCAATGCAATAACCCGGGATGGAAAGCTGGTGAATATTGATGGGACCGGGAATAGGGTAAGTGCCATTACATTTGGCCCGGGGAAGGTCATTATTGTTGCTGGAAAAAATAAAATTGTTGAGAACGAGGAGGGGGGAGTTGAGAGAATCAGAAATGTTGCGGCTCCAGTAAATGCAAAACACCTTGGCAGGAAAACACCGTGTGTGATTACTGGCAAATGCATGGATTGTGCCAGCAAGGACAGGATATGCTGCACTAAGGTTGTCCATAGCTGGCAGAAGACTCCTGGAAGAATAAATGTTATACTGGTGGATAAGGATTTGGGCTATTGAAGATAAGTACCAACAGCAGCCCGTTTTCCCGCTCAAAGAGCAGTACAGACAAGGCCGTGAGAACGCTTAACTTCCGAGTTCGAGATGGGTTCGGGTGTTTCCATTCTCCTATGGCCGTTGGCGAACTATTAAAGTGGACCAAAGTATTTAAAAAACTGAGCGTAGGCCATAGGAAAAAAGTAAGATATATAAAAGAGAAGTTTGATGCCATACCATGGCGGTTGAGCTTAGCGTAGATTCATTGAACTCTGTACCCGAGCACACGTGGATAAGATTCCTGGAGCTCCTTCAGGCTCCGCTTGATGAGCCAAATATGCTGTGGTTTGCAGTGCCCCTGGTAATTGCAACGCTTATGATGGCACTATATTTTGGAAGATACCGCAGGGAAGAACTTGGGTGGAATAGTGCATTTGGAAATACAATGGTGTTCATTTTCATTTCAATAGACATAATCCGGCAGATGTATGAATCAAGTGTGCCCTATTCGTGGATGAATATCCTGGATAGCCCGCTCTACCTCGTGATTACCCTTATGCTTTCCGGGTTTGGGTTTTTTTCCATGCTTATAATCTATTATCATCTTCTGCCAAAGCAGATTGCATTCCGGCTTTTCTCAAACCTTCCGGTGAATATAGCAGTGTATGTTATTATGTGCGTGGTTTATGCGGGCGTTGCATTGGACCAATATACTGCTTGCGCAGGGGTTCTGTTGTTCCTGGTGGTATGGATTATCCTAAAATTCCTGCAATTCCTTCAGGGGCTCTCTGGGAAAAGGTATGATGAAGCAGAAAAGGGCGGGGAGAAAAAGCGAGGTGGCGCCTCCCCTGGGGACAATGGGGAATCAGATGAAGAGAGAGGGAAACATAAGAAAAAAAAGAAATAGCAAAGGGGCTAAACCTATTTATTAGGGGTGGGGGAAATAATGCCAGGTGCCAATATGGACTATGTTTGTGATACGAGTGTCATTGTAGATGGAAGAATTCTTGAGCTTATAAAGAAGCAGAAATTAAGCGGGAGGTTTTACCTCCACCGTGCAACAATTGCCGAATTGGAGTATCAGGCAAATATGAACAAGGAAATTGGGTATGCTGGTTTTTCAGTGATTGGAAAGCTCAGGGAACTGGGAAAAACTGCAGATGTGGAAGTTGTTGTGGAGGGGGAGCGGCCGCGCGGGGACCAGGTAAAATATGCAAAAAGAGAGGGCACGCTGGATTTTATGATAAGGGAGCTGGCAAAGGGGCTTGGCGCAACATTAATTACCGGGGACAAGGTGCAGCATGAAGCTGCGCTGGCAGAAGGAGTTGAAACTATTTACCTGCGCGCACATGAAAAATTCAAGAAACTGGAATTCGAGAAATACTTTAATGAGAAGGACGTAATGTCTGTGCATTTCAAGGAAAACTGCCGGATTGTGCGCAAGAGGGGAAAGCCAGGGGCAGTGATAGTGGAGGAAACCGGGGATCCGATTGCATTGGATTATATCCGTAAATTGGGTGAAGAGATAGTTGAGGCAACTACCCGGAACAATAGTTTCTATTTTGAAATTGACAGGGTAGGCGCTTCCGTAATCCAGATGGGGATATACCGGATTGTGATTGCAAAAACGCCATTTTCTGATGGGTTTGAGATTACTATTGTTCGCCCGATAACAAAGCTGAAATTCTCTGATTACCATGTTTCAACAAAGCTCAAGGACAGGATAGACAATAAGGCTGAGGGGATTTTGATCTGTGGGCCGCCGGGCTCTGGCAAATCTACATTTGCTGCTGCTTTGGCAGAATATTATTATGGAAAGAAAAAAATAGTAAAAACTATGGAAAGCCCCAGGGACATGAGGGTAATTGAAGCGATTACCCAATATACTGCCCTTGAGGGGGATTTTGACAATACAAAGGAAATTCTGCTTCTTCTAAGGCCGGATTACACTTTCTATGATGAGGTTCGGAAGATGAAGGATTTCCAGATTTTTGCGGACATGCGGCTTTCTGGAATCGGGCTTATTGGGGTTGTGCATGGGCATCGCGCAATAGATGCAATCCAGAGGCTGATTGGAAAGGTTGAGCTGGGAGTTATTCCACAGATTGTGGATACTGTTATTTTGATTGATGCAGGGGAAGTTGGGCAGGTTTACGAATTGGCGCAGGTTGTGAAAGTTCCAACGGGAATGCGGGAGCAGGACCTTGCAAGGCCTGTGATTGAAGTGCGGGAATTCGAGAGCGGGGACCTGGAATATGAACTGTACAAATTTGGGGAAGAAACCGTTGTGCTTTCCATGGAAGGGGCTTCTGCACATCTTGGAGGTGCCCGCGGAAGGCGAAGCCGGAGCGGAGAAAGGGGAGGTGGAAGGCTGGAATCCACTCTTTCCAAAATCCTTACCTACAAATTCAAGGTGGAAAAAAAGGGGAACCAGTTTACCCTGTATCTGCATCCAAATGACATGAGCTACCTCTTTGGAAAAGGGATGAAAAAATTCAGGAAGCTGGAAAAGAAGTATGGCCCCATGCAGGTTGAGGAGATATGAGCAAGATCTGCTGTAGAATAATATTCAAACTCCGGGGGGGTCAGGACGACCCTCAAACTATCGTGAGCTCTGCTCCAGAGAAGAAAGCGAATCGTGAACTTTGTTCACGAGAAGAAAGCGCAGCTTTCTCAGAGATTTCTCAGAGGGAGGGGGTGTCCCCCCATAGAGTGTAGCTCGTGTGTGCAGTCCATAATATGGCATAAAAGTGTGGCGGGGGGCTGCACACTTGAGGTAGAGCTACACTCTATGCCTCCGCGGTTCGGAATGCAGGTTGAGGAGATATGACACAGATAATTTCGCTGGAAAAAGAATATGGAAAAGCATTTGCACGGGCAAAAGAAGTGCTTTCTGCAGG
>DAOUYQ010000025.1 GCA_030666035.1 Microcaldota archaeon | reverse complement strand
AGTACCTCCCTGGTCAGCACTTCTGCCAGTTCTGCCACTGTTTCTTCGCCCAGGTCCCAGATGTTGATGTATACAACTACAATGCGCTTCTCTGAAGCAAGCCTTCTTTCTAGTTCCTTCAAAACTGATGTTTTCCCCACTCTCCGCTTCCCATATAATGCAAAACCCATCCGGATTCTGGGATTTTTCAGTGTTTCGGTTAATTCCTCAATTAATTCTTCCCTGTTAATGAAGTTTCTGCCTTCAGCCGGGGTGAGAACAAATGCCATAGTTATCATCTCGTTAAATTTAACTTAGTTATATTTAACTATTATCTTTTTAAATATTTCTATTCTGTTTTTTACTATAAATAATTTAGTTAAATTTAACTTAGTTATTTTTGACAACTTTTGAATCCAATATGCACTTTAACCCTTGAATATATCCTCTCCACCTCAGCTTCAGGAACTTCCATGAACCAGTTTCTTGCAAGCCCCAGAATATCACATTAACCTCAACGGTCAGGCCCAACTCTTTCTGAATTAGCAGTCATTCCAGAAGTAATTAGATACTGGAGCACTGAGTCGCTAATAGAAAGTATTAAATATGTGTATCCACATATTTATGTGTATGAGCAATATAACATTATATGTGCCAGAAAATGTGAAGAAGAAAATGGATTCCCATTCAGATATCCGCTGGAGCGAGGTTGTGCGCCAGGCAATAAACAAGAAACTAATTGAATCCAGGAAGCTGGAAATACTCAAAAAATATGTGGAGCAAGAGCCTCTCACCGACGCAGATTTGGTTTGGATGGATGAGCACGATTGGCACCCTGTGGATGAGCAGCAGATGAAACTTAGCTTCATTAAGGAAGTGGAGAAGAGGAGCAAGGGAAAATTCATCAAGGCAAAAAATGTGGATGAGCTTTTCGAGTGATTAGATGCAGTATTCATTTGATTATTCTCCAGAATGCAAAAAAGAAGTGAAAAAACTCTGCAGGAATAACCGGCCGCTCAAGGAGGCCCTTAAAAAGAAAGTGGGGCAAATCCTCAGGTCTCCGCACCATTTCAAGCCACTTAAAAAACCATTGCAGAATCAGAGAAGAGTGCATATTCTGAATTGCTTTGTATTAACTTATGAAATAATTGAAGAGCAAAAATTGGTGTATCTGCTGAATTTTTCGCATCACGATAAGGCTTATTAGAAAAAGCACCCATCACCAAAGTAATGCAAAACTGGAGCTCTGTGGAGCGAAGCGACGAAGAGGTCCAGTGTATTTGCCAAAGGCAAATCTGAACTGGAGCCCTGAATCTAATCAAAACTTATTTATAGTTCCTTCCTGAGTTAGGGGTATGGGCTCTCGTGTGGACAAAACTGTAAAAGAGATTAAATCCCTAAAGATACAGGGAGCAAGGAACGTTGCAAAGGCAGGAATCCGCGCAATTATGTATGCGGTTGAGGATTCACGTGCAAAAACGGTTAACGGAGTAAAGGCGGATGTAATTAAGGCAACACTAAAACTTTCTGCAGCACGGCCAACTGAACCTATGCTCAGGAATTACCTGGATGAAACAATTGGGTTTATTACTTGTGAAATTGCGGGGGTAAAAACCCGGAGCGTTGCAAAGTTCAGGGCATCAGTTGTAAAAAACGAAAATGAATACCTAAAGCAAATGGATGCGGATATCAAGAGATTGCGGGAATACGGCGCAACCCTGCTTACCAGCGGGATGAATATTGTTACCCATTGCCACTCAAGCAGTGTAACAGGGGTAATTAAAGAAGCGCACAAAAGGGGAAAGAAGCTCAGGGTAACCTGCTGCGAAACAAGGCCAAGGTACCAGGGGAGGATTACCGCAAAAGAGCTTGCGCGTGCAGGAATAGATACTACAATTACTGTGGATTTGGGAGTTACAGGATTTTTGAAGAAGGCGGATATTGTGCTGGTTGGTGCTGATGCGATTACCTCCACCGGGGATTTGATTAATAAAGTAGGGACTTCTGGGCTTGCGCACCTTGCGCGGGACCATGATGTTTCATTTTTCTCGTGCGCGGAGACATATAAGTATGACCCGCTTAGCTTATATGGGGTAAAAGAAAGGATTGAGCAGAGGAATCCCAAGGAGGTCTGGGAAAGGCCCCCGAGGAAAGTGAAGGTATCAAACCCTGCATTTGATGTTACTGCTGCAAGGTACATTAATGGGTATATTACTGAAGCAGGAATTGTTTCGCCATCAAGTTTGGCAGGAATTGCAAAAAAGAAGTTAGAGGGAGATTAAGATGGAGCCAGTTAGCATAAATGAAAAGAACCACAACAACGAAGGAATATTGCTAAGCGAAGAGGAACAGGAGAAGAGGAAAAAGAAAGAGGAGCTCTGGGCAAAGAAGAAATACATATGCCAGGTCAAGCTCATAGACATTAAAACCGGGAAAAATATCGTGGTGCTTAATGAAGAAGAAGCCGAGGAGAATGACATATACAATGGGTACCGCATAATGCTTAGGCACGATGGAAATGAGCTTGTTTCGCTTGTTGATTTGAGCACTGAGATGGTGAAGCGCGGGGAGATAGGAATTTTCCGGGATGTTGCAGACAAGCTCGATGCAAAAGATGGGGAGCTCCTGCACATAAGGCACATGGAAAAGCCCGCAAGCATAGATTTCATAAAAAAGAAGCTGGATGGGGAAAGCCTCACCAGCAAGCAGATGTCCACAATAATCCATGAACTGATGAAGAACCGCCTTTCTGAAGGCGTGCTTGCTTCCTTTATTGCAGCAGTATATACGCGGGGAATTGGGGAGGATGAAACTGTTGCGCTAACAGAAGCAATAGTGGATTCAGGGGAAAAACTGGACCTTGGAGTCGGGCCGGTTGCAGACAAACATTGTATCGGAGGCGTCGCAGGAAACAGGACAACGATGGTTGTTGTTCCGATAATCGCTGCATCCGGGATTTATATGCCTAAAACATCTTCACGCGCAATTACGTCTGCTGCAGGAACCTCAGATACAATGGAGGTGCTTGCAGATGTTGATTTCAACATACCTGAGCTCAAGGAGATTGTGCTCAAATCAAAGGGGGCAATGGTGTGGGGAGGGGCAACCAATATTGCAACAGCAGATGATAAATTGATAAAGCTGCGGCATCCATTGAGCCTGGACCCAAGAGGAATGCTGCTTGCATCCATACTTGCAAAAAAAAGTGCAGTTGGGGCAAAATATGCAGTAATTGACATTCCTATTGGGAGGGGTGCAAAAATACTGGATATGCCAATGGCGGAAACACTCGGGGGAGACTTTATTAATATAGGAAAAAGGATGGGCATGACAATTGAAAGCCTTATTACTGATGGTGCAGAACCCGTAGGAAATGGGATAGGGTGCGGCTTAGAGTGCAGGGATGTTATGCATGTGCTGCAAGGGAAGGGGCCGGATGATTTGAGAAACAAGAGTACGCTAATTGCAGGCAGGATCCTGGAGCTTGTCGGAAAGGTTCCAGAAGGGCACGGAAGGGACATGTCCGAGCTCCTGCTCTCCAATGGAGGGGCATGGGGGAAAATGAAGGAGATAATTGAGCTTCAGGGCGGAAACCCGAATGTAAAAGAAGATGACCTCCCTATCGGGCAGTATAAGCACACAATAAAGGCAGAGAGAAGCGGGAAGATAAGCCACATAGACAATAAGGGGGTGAACAAGATTGCAAGGGCTGCCGGGGCGCCAAGGGACAAGGGAGCAGGAATATACCTGCACCGGCTCAAAGGGGACAAAGTAAAACATGGGGATGTGCTCTTTGATATTTTTGCTGAGAGCGAAACCAAGCTGGACTTTGCAATAAAGGCAGTGGATGTGTGGCAGCCTGTAGAGCTTGAGAAATTCCTGCTTGGAACAATGAGGTGAAAAGATGCGTCCCAAACTGGCATTAGGGTTTAAAAACCCTTTTTTGCTTTTATTTCCTCCATATTAACCCTCCATAGCTCAGTGGTAGAGCGGTCGGCTGTAGCTTGATTATCTGCACATTACGCAGAAACCGACAGGTCGTGTGTTCAAATCACACTGGAGGGAAAATTATAATCCTTGCGGGAACCCCCGAAAAATAGAGATTACTTTTATAAATGATTAGGCTGCTAATTTTAGTGCATGAAAAAATTTGCACTCTTAGCAGTATTGCTTTTGCTTTTTGCAGGATGCGCGCAGGAAGCTGAACCTGCCCCACCTTCAGTAGTAACAATCAATGGGGGGCAAATAGAAGTAATTGAATATTATGGGGTGAGTTGCCCCCACTGTGCGCGCACCGCTACATTGCTTGAAGGAATGCGGGAGGAGTATGGCCTTACTTTTATCAAAAAGGAAGTATATTCCCATGCAGACAACCGGAGGGAACTGTTCCAGGTTTATGAAGAATTTGGGCAGGACCCTGCCAGCGGAGGGGTGCCCACCATGCTTGTAGACGGAAAGGCGCTGATTATTGGGGAGCTTACCGAAGAGCAGTGGAGGGTCCTTTTTGAAACTTGCCTGGAAGGGGAGTGCCCGGAAGGAGTTTTCACAAAGAAAACAATAGATGATGGTTATGTGACCTCAGCAAGTGGAATTAAAGAGAAGGATAGCTATCAGGCGCTTACTCTCTGGGGGCTTGTTGCAGCTGCAATTGTTGATTCCCTGAACCCCTGCACAATTGCAGTAATGGTGATGCTGCTTGGGATTATATTGATTTCAGAAGGGAGAAAGAGGATGCTGCTCTCCGGATTTACATTCATAGCCGTGATATTCTTTGCATATGTCCTCCTGGGAATAGGAATCCTACATGTGATAGATGAGCCTAGCATTACAAATATCTTTTATGGCGCGGCAACAGTTGGATTGTTCTTCCTTGCACTGATGGAATTCAACGGATACTTTAATTACAAGGAAGGCTTCTTTTCAGTTGAGATGCCAATGTGGCTCCGGCCCCACGCAAAAAGGGCAATTGGCGGTGCCACTTCACTTCCAGGGGTGGCAATTGCAGCATTGTTCTGTTCCCTGTTTCTTATTCCATGCTCTTCCGGGCCGTACCTGGCCATACTTGCAATTATTTCCAAGGCTGTAACGCTGCAGGCAATGAGCTACCTTGTGCTGTATAATCTGATTTTCATACTTCCAATGGTAGTTATCACGTTTGCAATTTACTTTGGGTATACGACTGTGGAGAAGATAGGGGAAACAAAGGAGAAATATGTCCGGCAGATTCACCTTGTTTCTGGAATTGTATTGTTTCTGCTGTTTGTTTACATGGCTGCAACATTTCTGGGATACATGTGAGGTGGACGGCAGCTTTATTAACGTTTTGCGGAATAAATAGAATTCATAATTTATGCCCTGGTAGTGTAGTGGCTATCATCCCGGCCTGTCGAGCCGGAGACCCGGGTTCAATTCCCGGCCAGGGCGATTAGAAGGATTGTGAGTGTATTGATGACGTATGTGTAGAGAAAGTTGGTAACTACAAATATCTACCGTATATAGTGGGCTTGTCTTATTTCAGAGAAGAGTTCGAGTAAGGCATATGCATCTTGCCCACCATAAATCTTCACGTTTTCCAGGACAAAACCTATTTTAGGATTTGAATATCTATCATGGGTGACATACATATCCCTCATTTCGGAAGATGTGAGGATGAATACTTTGCCGGGGTCAGCACTTGTGAATGCTTGGGCCATTGTGATATTCTTGAACAATCTATCTCCACTTAAGTGCTGATCATCATAAATCGTTGCACCGAGCCCACATATTTCTACAGCTTCAGGAAACTTGGCGGATTTGAGGAGTTCTCTTTCAGATTTCAGCAGGAAATTTTGGGTGTCCTCCGGCATGGATTTTTTCCCTTCCGCCTTAAAAAATTCCACGGCATTGATAGCTGACAACTCTCTCAATACCCTAGTGTATGTTCCTACATCTTTGGAAAAAAGCTCTTTATAAAAATCGCTGTCTATAAGCAAGCGAGCGGGGTATATCGAAATCGTAGTATCACCTTATTCTTTGATGCGCTCAACGGAAATTACTTTCAAGGGGGAATTCGCTGTAAGGACAACATGCAATCTGTCATCCTCAGCATAACTCCTGATTTTTTCCTTGAGCCCATCCTCGTACTGAAGCGTGGTTAAGTTAAGGATCATTCGCTGGAATTCTTTAGCAAAACCTTTCCTGGTGATGGTAACTCCGTCGGGACCACCTTTCACCTCAATCTCCATAGTATCTACCTGTTACCTGCATATTATTCCTAGAACACGAAACTTATAACCCTTTGCAATGTTACGAACCTACAGATATGATGCTGTAATGATGATTTATCCACTTATAAAATTCGCATGCAAAATGAACTCGTGCAGATGGGCAAATGCCACGTTTTCCAAGTAGCCTAAGATGTGTGGGGCTATAAACAGAAGTGTGGATGGGCGCAGTACATTCCTACAAAGAGCCCGGCCAGAGCGCTCTCGGTTTAGTTGAAAAACCATATGCCCCTACTTGACATTACATAGGGGAAATCAGGAAGAACAATTCCCCACATTACTCTGGCACACATCGATAACTTTCACAAACAAATCCTGATTTGCATGATAAATCCATGAAACATTCTACACATTTTTGATTTATTGGCCCCGTACTATACGGGCACATATAATGTTCACTTTTGCAGTGTTCACAAAATTTATCCTTGCAATCAGACGCAGAACTCGCATCTCCACACGAATCAAACTCATCTAAGATTGAATCACTGACGCATTTGTCTTGGGGTGCACAATGCAACCCTTCGGGACAATGGGAATCTTTTTCACAGGGAGAACCCTCTTTTTGAGTAGTTATATCGACGCATTTGTCTTGAACACAGGAAAATCCTTCCTTGCAACTACTATCGAATAAACATTCTTTGCAAACTTCCCCGGTTCCGGTTATTACTTTTTCCATATAGCCAGAGGCGCAGTTTTCACAAGGAGGGCAAACCATATCCATGTCTGCACAGATTATATGAACAATCTGTTCCCCATTTTCATAAGTATAAATTACCCCCCTATATTCTGTACCGGGGGGGCATTCATCCGGGGTTGAGGATTTTGCCTCTTCTATCCCAGTGCCTCCTGTTTCTGCATCTGCTGCCTCAATAGTTCCACATTCAGAAGAATCTGCAACTATGCTTCCGTCCGGGCATACATACTCTGTAGTGTCTTCACCAATTTCTGTCTGCGGGCACCCAAAAAGGAGCAACCCAAAAATCAGTAGAATAGACAGGAGATTATTCATACTCATACCTCAAAGGCAATAATTAAATATTTTTACGCCAAAATACTTGCAGACGAGCAACAACCTCCATGAGATAAGGGGTATGCAGCACTCTACATCAGATACCCGGCCAGGGCGTATTCCTGTTTTGGGCCGTTTTAAAAAAGATAAGGTTATTAATACATTTGATACAACTTTGTGGTGGGTTGGGTTCAAAAAAAATGAATGATGCCAAATATATCTGGAAGATTCTGCCGGATATTTCCAGGACGTTTGCATTTACTATTCCTAAACTGCCAAAGGAAGTTGCGCTTGATTTGGCAGTTGCATACTCAGTCTGCAGAATAATTGATACGATCGAAGACAGCAATCTTGCTCCGGAAAAGAAGAAAGCCCTTATGGGCCTGATGATTAAGGTGTTGACTGAGCCGCGCCCGAAAATAGCGGAATTCTGCGATGCTATGAAACTTGTTTCTGATAATGAAAAGTACAGAGAGCTGGTTGAAAAAACAGGAAAGGTAATTGGGGCGCTCCGGTCCAGGCCATCCAGGGTGCAGGAAATTATTGTAAAAAATGCAGTGGTTATGGCAAAGGGCTTTGTGGAGGATGGAATCCAGAACATACGGACCCTGAGCCAGCAGAACAGATATTGTTTTTATGCTGCAGGGATTGTCGGGCACATAATTACGGAATTGTTTGGGTATTATGGATACCTGAGCAAGGAAGAGGTGGAGGAATTGCTGCCTTTGGCTGAAGACAATGGCCTGGCACTCCAAAAAGTAAACATAATGAAGGACATCCTTGATGATATCCGGGATGGGAGATTTTACTGGCCTGCAGAGATTCTTCAGGAATATGGATTGACTTATGAAACACTCGGCTCCAAGGGGAACATGGAGCAGTCAGTAAAGGTGCTAAATGCCCTCTATGAGGATGTAAAGCCTTATTTTGCAAGGAGCCTGGAGTATATACATAAACTTCCGGATAAACCGGCAGGATTGCGAATCTTTTGTGCAAACAATATCCTTATGGCAATTGCAACCACACGGACGATAATGAATTCAAGATTGTTCACGCAGGCTAAGCTAAAGATTGCCCGTGAAGAAGTTTATGCAATTGACCGTGAAGTAACCAGGTGTGTGGAAAGTGGGGAGCGCCTGGACCTGCTTGCTTCAGGGATTGAAAAGGTCGCTTTGCGCTAATGCCTGGAAAGGCCCAATTTCTTTAAATATATTGCATGTAACTTCTTCCTTATGCAAAAAATGATTTTCATGGTTCTGGGATTGGTGCTTTTGTTTTCATTTGGGTGCCCTGGGGAAGAAAGCCCCCCAGCTGCACCGGTGGAAGAGGAGGCTCCTGCAGACGGGGGCGGATTTATTGATTGCGGAACTGATCTTGACTGTTTTGTAACTGCATCGGAGAACTGTACTCCTGCAAAAGTGCAGCGCACGCTAAACTTCAGCCTTTTTGGGATGATAACCATAGCCGATGTTTCTATGGAAATCAGGGGGATGGAGAATGGGAGCTGCGTCTTTTACCAAATAATTACAAACCAGGGCATGATGCTGAGTGAAGAGATGAAAGAGATGATGCGGGAATCCGGGGCAACAGCAGCGGAGATTGAAGAGACGGAGCAGAAGGGAAATGCCAATGCGCAGAAGGGCATTGGAACCGAGAGTATCTGCAGAACGAGTGCTGAAAGATTAAATGCAGTGATGAATATG
>DAOUYQ010000072.1 GCA_030666035.1 Microcaldota archaeon | reverse complement strand
CTTAACTGCATAATCATCAGAATACTCCCTGAACCAGCTCTCTATTTTTTCAATGCGCTCAAGCTCTGCCCTAAGCTCTTCAAGGCTTCGCATGCGCCGTTCCAGGCTGGTTTGGATGTGTTCAACGCGCTCACTGATTATTGCACGGGAATCCACAAGGTCATCCATGGATTCTTCAACCGTGCGGAGCTTTTCTTCCATATCATCTATTGTGAGCCTGCCGGATTCAAGGGTTTCCTTGAGCTGGGACTCAGCATGCCCTATGGACTGCAGCATATCACGGAGCTGCATCATGCGGCTCCTGTCGCGCATTACCTCCTCTTCGCCTTTGACAAGTTCCCCAGAAAGTTCCTCGCTTGCTTCGCGGAGGTTGGCCCATCCGGTGTCCAGGCCATTTTTTGTTTTGGAAAGGAGGGTGTTTGCCTCTGAGTCAAATTTGTGCAGGGTTTTCTGCATCTGGTCTATTTCTCCTACTTTTTCCGGAAGAGTGGACATCCGCTCCTTTGCTTCCAGGATTCTTTTTTCTTTTTCAAGAAGAGCATATTCCAGATTATCAAGGGTGGCTTCGAACTCTTTTTCAAGGGAGAGGAAGCCTTCCCTGTGGATTCGTTCTTTTTCGCTTTCCAGGGCCTTGAGCTCTCCCTTTCCTTCACGGATAAGGTGCAGGTATTCATCAAGTTTCTCTTTGAGCTCTCCGGTTTGCCTTGGAGGGAGCTTTAGGAATTTGCTTTTTTCCAGCTTCTTTTTCATGGGAACCGGAGGCTCAGAATATGTTGCCATTGGGGGAAGCGGTGCAGCCTGTGCTGGCTTTTTTGGCTTTGGGGGCTCAATGTATTCCTCTTCAACTGTTTCCTGGACTATTTCGCCTTTGGTTGGAGGTTCCTCATCCAGCTTAAGCCGGGGCATTTCTTTTTTTGCTTTAATTTTCTTTTTGGGTTTCTTTTTGCCCCTGAAAATTCCTGAGAACAATGATTTTTTCGGTGCACACACTGGAGCCATTTCACCAATTTCAGCGGTAAGGTCCATGGGTTCGCCGAATTCCACTTCAGTTTCCTGAATATCCAGTTCTTGTATTTCAGGTGCCTCCGGGCGTTTTGCCCTCTTGGGCTGCAGCATTGGCTGCTCATCCATTACCCAAACTGCATAAAGAGAGCCCATCCGGTGCACAAGGCTGACAACACCTTCCTCTTCAAGAACGTGGAGCCATTTTTCCACTTCCTTGCGCCTCATTTTCAGTTCTTTTGAGAGCTTTCCAACTTCAACATCTTTTTTCGTAGAGAGTATGTCAATGAGCTTGTCTATATCCGTTGCAATCAGGAAATCTTCCTCATCGATACTTATCAAGCATACACCTCTATTCGGCTACCATGGAAAATTTCCCGGAGAGTTTCATCCTGGCTCTCCTGAATGCTTCCCTTACTGTTGCTTCGCTGCTCTTTCCTTTGTACACATATACTGTGAAAAGTGCCTGTTTTTTCTTGAGCCTGGCTGCCCTGTCTATGGGCTTCCCAAAGGAACGCCTCATCCCTTTCTGGATACGGTCTGCCCCCGCACCAGCTACCATCTTGTTTTCCCTGATTATGTGGTGTGGGTAGGGCCGCACTATAAAGTAGTAATTGCCTGGCATCCTGGTCTCCAGGACCTTATTTGTGGACTGCCTTGCTGCTTCAATTGCATTGTCCCTAAGGATAAGAATATCATCTTTGAGGACCAGGCTGTATGCTGCATCATAGTCATCTTTGCTTGTTCCCATCCGGTGCTGGTTAAGCTCCTTGTGCGGCATCGTCTTTATATAAGATTTTCTTGGTTTTCTCTTGGAAAACCTTGTCCATGCAACTTTGTTGCCGTCACGTACACATTTAGCTGGTCTGATTGCCATGTAAATCTCCCTTTAATTGCAGTTGTTTAAGTGAATAGAAAAATATGTGTCGGATTGTTTATAAATGTATTGGCATTCTATAGAAGGTGGGGCTAGATTTCTGGGGGCCCAATCCTGCCAAAAACTTTTGTATTTTTCGTATTCTGGCCTTTGTTTACAAAAACGCGCTTTTTCTTTTTGAGGAGTTCCTTGAGCTTTAGGGGGGATTCCCCATCAAGGTAAACATCGTACACATCCTCAAGGGAGCATTTTGAGCGCGGGGTGATTCTTCCTACGAGGAGGCGCTTTTTATCTTCGTATTGCTTAAGCTCAACTTTAGAAGGCATATCAATTACCACTCTTGCGCCGACATTCAGGAGCGGCTTGATCATTTTGGGCTCAGGCTTTACTTCCACCTGCACATACATTATGAAAGTGAGGTGGTCGTAGATACTATAATTGGTTTTCTTTCCCTTTAGCGCATCCAGGTCAACTATGTGTATGAGTTCGGTGCCAATGCGCTCCCGGAGCCTTTTTGCTATCTTTATTGCATTTCCCATGGGCTTGAGTGTTCCAAGCTGCTTGCGGTATGCTGTTTTTCCCTTAAGGTAAATTCGGGGGACGCTCAATATGCTCATGCGGGAGCACCCCCTTTGGCTGTTGCTTCTTCTGGTTTCTTTTTGATTAGGCGCTGGAATATTGGCGGGACTATAATTGTCGTAATAAACGCCATTGCAGTAATTATTGAATATTCCGGAATTGTGAGTGCGCCAGCAGAAAGGCCAAAAACTGCGATAATCAGGGCAACTTCCCCACGGGGGCACATTCCAATCCCAACAAGTGTGGAGTCTCTTTTGCTGAGGCCTGAGAAAAATGCCCCTATTCCACAGCCCCCAAGCTTGGTAACTACTGCAATTATGGATATTACGATTATCGGCCAAAAAAATTCAGCTACTGCATTTACATCAACAAGCATTCCCAGGGAGATAAAGAATACTGGGGTGAAAATGAGTTCCAGCGCCTGGGAGCGCTCATTTATCTCTTGTGCATTTTTGCTGTAATTGAGGAGCACTCCTGCCAGGAATGCACCTACAATGCTGGATAGGCCTATGAATTCGGCAATATATGCATAAAGAAATACAAACGAGAAAACATAAAGGAGGGTTTTATCATTTATTTTCATTACATTTACTTTCTTCTCAACAAAGTATTTTCCAACAATGGAGCCGCCGATTAGGAACACTGCTGAATAGATTATCACCATGGCAAATGGCTCCAGGGCTGCTGCATCAAGGGAAGTTGGCATATTCATTACAAGGGAAAGGACGAGAAGGGAGAGGATATCATCTATAATTGCAGCACCCATTATCATCTGGGCAAATTTCTTTTCCATTAATTTCATTTCCTGCAGAATTGCTGCAGTTACCCCTACACTTGTTGCTGTTAAGGCTGCACCCATAAAGAGTGCATACAGGAACTCTCCGCCGCTCCAGATTGCAAAGAAGTACCCTGCAATGAAGGGAAAAACTATTCCCAATATTGCAACAATTGCATTGTCCCTTGTGAAAATTTTATGGATGCTGGAATGGAGCCCAACCTTGAACATCAGGACTATTGCCCCAAACATTGCAAAGATAGTTATCAGCTCTTCATGCTGGAAGATAGTTGGGGCTCCGGCAGGAACGAATGAAAAAAGGCTTGCCAGGGGCGGCCATATTAGGGAAAGGAATGAAGGGCTCATCGCAACTCCCAACAACATCAGGATGAGAACTGTGGGCTGCTTGAGGTAACTAACAACGCTTCTGGCAAGTATTGCCAGGAGGAAAAGGAATACCATTTCAAAGATTAGGTGTTCGTGCGCTGCTCCAGCTTCTTCAGGAAAGATGCTTGTTTTGATTACAGAGATAAACAGAACGATAAATAGCACTATGAGTGAGTAGTAGAATAACGGCTTTAGAAGTTTTTTCTGGACCGTTTTTATGTGCTTGAGCTTATGGAGTATTTTTTTGTGCATTGATTTAACCTTTTATTTTCTTTATTGCTGCTGGGAGGGTGATTTTCTCTTCTTTGCCCTCCATCATGTTCCTGAGCATTACTTTTTTCTCTGCAACTTCTTTTTTTCCGATTATGATTACCCAGGGGATTATGAGGGCACGGGCGTAATCCAGCTGCTTTTTGAGATTTCTCCCAATTAAGTCGGTTTCTGTGGATATTCCTTTTGCCCGGAGTTCTTTTGCAGCAGATAACCCGTTTTCATAAGTTTCTGGCAGGGTAGCTACAAATACTTCGGTATATGTTTTCTTTTCCTTGTCCTCCCCAAGGAGAACCAGGATCCTCTCTACCCCTAAGCTTAATCCAACTGCGGGGGCACCCTGTCCATAGAGCTCCAAGAGGCCATCGTATCTGCCTCCCCCTGCCAGGCTCCCCTTGTAGCTTCCGGTTCCCTTGAATTCAAATACCGGGCCCGAATAGTAGCCTAATCCCCGGACAAGGGAAGGCTCAAATGCAAAACCCGGAAAGAGTTTCTGGATTTCGCGCACTTCGGCCACCCCTTCAGGGGCGTATTTTTCAAGTGCATCCAATTTTTCATCATTTGTGCCCTTCATGTTGAATATGGGCAGGATTTGGTCGGAATATTCGCCAAAGACCGGCTCCAGGGTTTGGTAGACTGATTTGTAGCCGATTTTATCTATTTTGTCTAAAGTGCGGAATACTTCATTGCGCTTCTTGGAGATTCCAAAATATTCCAGGATTGAATTGAGGATTTTGCGGTTGTTTAGGAGGATTTTGAAATCTTTTAGGCCAATGCGGGTAAGGGCAATAGAAACAAGCTCAAGAAGCTCGGCTTCTGCACGCATAGAGGCGCTCCCTACAATATCTGCATCCGCCTGCCAGAACTCGCGGAAGCGCCCTTTCTGGGGCTCTTCCCTCCTCCAGACCGGGCCAATCTGGTAGCGCTTAAACGGCTTGGGAAAAGAGGTATTTGCTGCAACACGGGAAAGGGGAACTGTAAGGTCAAAGCGCATTGCAAGGTCTGAATCCTTTATTTCGAAGAGCTGGCCTGCGATTTCATCTCCGCTTTTTGCCCTGAGGGTGCTGAGCAGCTCTAATGCCGGGGTTTCTAATGGCTGGAAGCCGAATTCCCTATAAGTTTCAGTGAATGTAGAGAATATTTTCTCCCTCTGCATCATTTGCTGAGGAAGGAAGTCCCTCATCCCCTTTGCTTTTTTCATTAAGTGATACCTCTAAACTTAATAGGAAGACAAAGAGAAGGTTTATATATATAAATGGAAGCGCGGTGGGAATGTAA
>DAOUYQ010000084.1 GCA_030666035.1 Microcaldota archaeon | reverse complement strand
GAGTTTGAGTATTTCACCAACAAGCTTGGATGCACGCAATGTGCACTCTTCCACACCTGCCATTTCGTGGGTCTTGATTATATTCATCGCGTCTCCCAAAAGATCTAATGCCATGAAACTCACCTAGTATCTCCTGAAGCCGATTGACTCACCGACTTCCCTGAAGCATCGCCTGCAGATATACAGGTTATACTTCCGGATTACCGCCCTTGCAGTACCGCAAATCTTGCATTTGCGCTTTCCCTTTCCCTTATATTTTTCGTTAAGCGGAACTTTTGCCATTTTCAATCACTCCATAGTAACATCAAGCTTGCTCTTTGCAAACTCCATTCCTTCTTCTTTTGTAAGGACGTGGGCCTTTCCCACTTTGGAGGTTTTGAGCTTTCTCCTCTTTACGCGCTCTCCCCTCCTTCCGAGTGTTACGCACACATCAAACCCAATCATTGCCATGTTTGGGTTATACTTTGCCCCGGGAAAATCAATGTATTCCTTTATCCCAAAGGAAAAGTTTCCCCGCCCATCAAAGTTGGATATGCTAAGAACCTTCTTCTTTGCAGCAAGCGCTTTCTCAAGGAATGCAACTGCTTTTCCACCCCTGAGAGTAGTCTTTACCCCGATAGGAAGCCCCTTCCTTAGCTTGAATGTAGGGTTCCTGTCCTTTGCCTTGGTTTCTATTGCAGTGGCACCGGTAAGTGCTTCCATGAGCGCCTTTGCACTGTTTAGCCCTTCCCCAGGCTCCCCAATGCCCATATTCACCGTAACTTTTTCAATTATGATTTCCTTCATCGGGTTTTCCTTCTCAGCCATAGTTACTCACCCACCACAAAGAGGTAGTTTGCAAGCGTCCTGAAGCTTCCATTCCCTTCTTCCGGGCCGCCCTGGGCTGCCTGGCTTACAAGGGCTTCTGCAGGCCTCCCTTCATTGTTTGGGAATATTTCTTCCACAGTCACCTTTGCACCGGAGTGCTTTCCATCAGTAATTATGCATTTTGCCCCTTTCCCGAATTTGAGCAGTTTTACCATTTTTTCCCCTGCAAGGTCAAACTCGATAGAATCCCCCACCTTCACATTATTGTCTGCAAGCAGGTTCCTTCCATCATGCAGTGCAATGCTGGTTTTGTTGCCTTTTAGGGTGCCCTTTCCAGTTACCTTGAGCAGTTTTATGCCAATTTTGCCCTTTTCAATTTTTTCAGGAACCAGCTTTCCCCGCTTCACGCCAATCGTATAGTATGCATCTGCATCAGGCATTGAAACTATGTCCATGAAGCCGATAGGGAACTTATGGTCTGTTCTGGCAACACCGTCCACAAGAACCTTTCTGTCCATCAGGATTATTTTCACTTCCTTTGAAGTGTCCGCTACTCCCAGCACTTCCCTGAGCAGCACAACAAGGGGCATGCTCCTTTTCTTTCCATACGGGCCAGGATTAGTATTCGCAATCCACTCCTTGCCTTTCTTATCATGAATCGGAACCGCTTTTGGAACTGCGATTCGCTTAGTACAGCCTTTCCTTCCTCTCTTTCCCATTTCATTCACCCTGCATAAACTTTTTCCGGTATGCACTTTCCTTAAGCGCAGTAAGCTTGAGATTTGAAGGCTGGAATGGAATCATGTTTTCCACACCCCTTGCATTCCTTGCACTAATGCCTTCTAGGTACACAAGGCATTTCACGTGGCTGACCTCCTTCACTTTTGCGCTCTTGCCCTTGTGCGCTCCGCGCATTACCGTAACAGTGTCCCCCTTGTTCACAAGAACAGACCTCTTTTTTATTTTGGAGCTCTCCTTGAGCTCTTTGGCCAGGTGAACCCTGAGAAATGCATCCTTTTCGTGCATTTTTCCGGAGTACCTTTTTCTCCTTTCTCTCTTTCTTTTCATAAACATCTACCCATTTCCGAACCGCAGGGGGGACACCCCCCTTCAGTTTGAGGTTCCTCCTGATTCCCCCCGATTTTTGGATATTATTCCATTGGACCTTCCTGGAATAATGTTAATGTGCTCGCTAACTCGCACATCAACATGATTATTTCCACTTGGAAGGCAAGAGGGGTTTTCTTCAAAGCACATTTGACTCTTATTTCTGCTGTTCATAAACATCTACCTTATACTACTCCCGGGGCGATTGCCGCCACTTTAGGGTATCTCTCCGCAACTTCCTTTGCCACAACTCCCTTAATCTCTGTTCCAATCGGAAGCTTGTCATCATTTACCAGCACGCACGCATTGTCTTCAAAGCTTACCCTGATGCCGCTTGGCCTCCTGATTTCCTTTTTCTGCCTGATGATGACTGCTTTTATTTTTTTCTTTACCATGTCAGGTTTCCCTTTCTTTACAGCAGCAATGACAATATCCCCCACTCCCGCCTTTGGGTTCCTCCCGCGTACACCCTTGTACCCAACAACACCAATGATTTCAACAATCTTTGCACCGGAATTGTCATGGACCACAAGGCGTGTGCCCAAGGTAAGTGTTTTTGGTATGTGCGAACCAAGCCCCTTCATGCCTGCACCTCTTCCTGTGCCTTTGAGATGATTTCAAGCACAATCCAGGATTTTGTTTTGCTGATTTTCCTGGTTTCGCCAATCCTCACAATGTCCCCTACCTTTGCCCCGATTTCATCCGGGTTGTGGGCCTGTATCCTTGAGCGCCCTCTTGCCATCCTCTTGTATTTAGTTACTTTTTTGGTAACATCGCGCTCTACTACGACTGTCTTTTTGCTTTTGTCGCTAACGACTTTGCCTACAAGCCTCGCTCCCCTTACGGAGATGGGGCGTTTTTGTTTATTGCCTTTTTCTTCAGCCATGATTATCACCTTATTTTTTTCTTGAGTTTTCTCGGCCGGTCTTCGGCCCGAAACATTATTTGGTCACCGCGAACTATTTTTCCCCCGATTTCGAAAACAGACCCTTTTTTCGGGATTCTTTTTTCCCGATCGCCTGTTTCAATCACGAAGGTGTTCTTGGTTTCATCCACTATTTTTCCGCTCATGCGCTGAAAGCTTTGCGCAGGGCATTCCAGCACCACCAGTTTGTTCCCGATGAACTCCCCGATTAAATCGAGTGGCCCACTGGGTTTGCTAATCCGGTGCCGCATTCACTCAACTTCAATGATTTCTCCGGGGTAACCCATCCGCACAAGAATTTCCCTAACCTTTCTCTTGTGGTTTCCCTGAAGCACAATCACGCCGCCTTTGGAGCTTCCCCCGCATGCAAACGCATTCTTCAGGGATTTTGCTGCTTCGGCCACCCGGTTCTTGTCAATGCCTTCAATCACTGTCACCAATTTCCTGAACTTCTTTTTGGTGACGTACACTCGGATTTTCCTCACTTCTTCCTTATCAAGAATCTCGCAAGCGCAAAGATCCTTTATCATACCACATTTCGGACATATCTCAGCCAATTTTTTTACCTCTTTTATGCCTTTTTCTTTTCATTTTGGAGTGTTTTTATCCTGGCAATTGCCTTTTTTATTTGCCTGTTTTTCTTGGGATTTTCGGTTCCCCCCTCAAGCAATGCGAGATTAAGCTCACCGAGCTTTTTTTCCAGTTCTGCCCCGGTCATTCCCCTAAGCTCACCAATCTTGTATACTGCCACCTATTCCACCTTTTTCTCTTTGGCTACTGCTTCCTTCTTTTCAGGTTTCGCTTCTGCCTTTTTCTCTGCAGGCTTATCGCTTCTTGGTGGGTATGGGCGCCTTTTGGCCCCCCAGCTTCCCCCTCCTCTCGGAGGCCCTCTTGAGTAAGGGCGCCTTCCCCTATCGCGCCCATCATTGGTTCTTTCCCGCTTCACATACCGCTCATCTTCACTAAGCTGTGAACTCATAGTTGCGGTTTCAGGCTTGTCCGGGAAAACAGTCCCCGGAGGCGTAATCCTTACAAACACCCCGATAATTCCGGATTTGGTGTTTGCAGACACATGTGCCTCGTGCACAAGCCTTGCAGGCTCTCCTGCCTTGGGAATATATCCATCTGCAACCCTGAGGCGCTTGGACCTTGCGCCCTTTGCCCCAATTTTTCCGGATGCAACTATCTCCGCACCAAGGGCGCCATTTCTCATGATGTCCTTGAGCAGGAAGTGAAGGACTGCCCTTACCTTTTTGCCCATCTCAATATATTTTGCTGCCTTCTTTGCAACAAGTGCGGGCTCAAGTGCAGGGTCCCTCACTTCAACAACACTGATTTGCGGATTGTCCAGCTTGAACCTCTTTTTCAGGGTTTCAGTAAGCGCATTAATCGTTTTTCCCTTTTTCCCAATTACCCGCCCGGGGTTGAGCACTTCAATTGCAATCCTTGTGACTACCGGAGTCCTCTGGATTTCAATATTGGCCACTCCTGCCCGGTCAAGCTCAGTTTCCAGGAATTTCATGACTTTGTACCGCTCAATTGGGTTGTCTATGAACTTGCTTTCCATAACCATTATGCCACCTCATCTTTTTCTTCCTTCTTTGGAGGAGCTTCTGTTTTAGTAGAAATTACAGTACGCTCATGCATGGCTCCTTTTTCCTCTTTGCTCGAAACAGCCACATCCCCTTCAACTGCAATGATTTTCTTATCTTCAGGTTTTTCCGCTTTCTTTTCCACAGGAGCAGCCTTTCCTTCTGCT
>DAOUYQ010000067.1 GCA_030666035.1 Microcaldota archaeon | reverse complement strand
TGAGCCTGGCACGTACCTGGTTCCGCTTGCAGTATATGAAAACGGGAGGCACATTGGTGGCAGGGACATCACACTGATTGTAGCTGAAGAAGGTGAGTTCCCCGCAGCCTGCAAGTTCCCGATTTTCATCAACACATTCGTATTCAGGGACCTCCTCATCCCATGGCTTTTCCTTATTGTGATGTTCCTCATAAACTGGGCGCTCCAGCAATGGAAGAGAAGGTCCAAAGCACAGAAGGAAGCAATAAAAGCGCTCGATCATAAGCAAAGACGCATAAGAGAGATAAAGCTGCAAGCCAGGCTCTGCCTAATTGCCCTTGCACCCCTCCTCCTTGCCCTCCTGGATGTAGGGGTATGCAACCCCTGTTTCATGATGAATGTGGTGCTGCTTGAATTCTTCACTATATTATTTTGGGACTTGAGAAAATCGCATGATAAGCGCAGATGGTAGAATCCTTAATCTGAAATGATAATCCTATTCTTTGGTGAGCACTCTTGCTCCCCCCTCATCTATAACAACCGTATGCTCGGTCTGGGAAACAAGCCCTCCCCCGGCTTCCTTGAGCACAGGATATGCCTTGATAACCTGCATCCTGAGCATCTCCTTGAGCGCATTTTTAAGAAGAAGCTTTGACTTGAATTCTTTCAGAAGCCACCTTTCTGCAAAAGGCAGCATCCCATAATTCGAAATGATGTAATTGAGGAGTTTCCTGGATTCCCTCATCCTGAGCCTTCCAGGCATATATAAGCTAAATATCTCCACCTGCTCCATATCTGAAACAAACCCCTTTCCATCTGTGGCAAATGGCTCTATAGCGTAAATCTCCCCCACCTGAAGTTCATACGGGTCATCTGTTTTTATGGAAGGAACATCTATTCCGGTATGCAGCATTCCAGTGCTTATCCTGTGTCCGGTAAGGTTTGCAATCGGTTTGAAGCCATAACCCCTGATAACTTCCTCTACTGCCGCCCCTATTTCCCCAATTGCAACCCCGGGCTTCATCATTCCAATTGCCCGCTCCAATGCTTTTTCTGAAGCCTCCACGAGCTTTCCGTGCTCTCCACTAAGGTCAATAGTATATGCAGTATCAGAAATAGCCCCATTAAGTTCAGCCCCCAAATCAATTTTTACAACATCCCTTTCCCCAACAACAGCCTTATCTTCAAATTCAGGCGTGTAGTGTGCAGCAATATTGTTTATTGAAACATTTACCGGGAATGCAGGTTTTGCCCCTTCCTCGCGTATCATGCCCTCAATTGTTTCAGCAATGTCCAGAACGCCCTCCCCAATATTTATGAGCTGCCTGCTCTCTTCCCGTACACGGGCACCAATTTTCCCAGCTTCCTCAAATTCTTCAATGCTGGCTTCCACTGCATCTTCTTCCATATCCATTTTTTGCTTCAGAACCTTTAAAGCTTGTTATGCTAAGTAAGTGGCCAGGAAATCTAATGGACTCTGGGAAATCCTTGGTTTCAAGAGCCACAATATGAAGCAAGTGCTTATGCCTGGCTTCGCCCGCATCGCCCCAACATCATGAAAATAAAGCAACGGTTTCTCAGATTAGGGTGGGGAGTAGCCACATTTCTGCTTTTTCCCCACTTCAGTTACCATTTATATTAGTTTGCTTAGAAATCTATTCATGGGGAGGTATACACTACTGTTTGGCTTATTGTTTTTCTTATGCGCATTCTCCAGTGCACATGTTGTAATCAATTCATTGGATTACGAAGATGTTGCATCCGGGGTTTTCTATGCAAATGCTGTTGGGGATACAAATTACTATGTGTATCCAGGCACAAATCTCCAATCTGCAGTTTTGCAGGTGGGCCCTGCCACCAACGTAATCCTGATTCAATCTGAAACTTCACCGGTTCACGCAGGTTACCAAAGCGCCCTTCAGAATAACGGTGCAGCAATTACTGAAACACTGGTTTCTTCTGATTCGCAGACATTCAATCTCGAGCTTGCAGGGCGTTCCGGGGTACACTCCTTCATAATCACCGACCCAGCATATTCCTATAACCTTGTTGCACTCTTCCCATATGCAAAAGCGTCTGGCTCATATGTGCTTTTTGCAGACAAGAAAAATGCAGGGCAGGTTGCAAATTTCCTTTCTTTGCACGCATCAACCCCAACATTAGTTTATGGAACAGTAGATGGCGAAGTCACAGCTGCTCTTTCTTCCAAGAACCTACAGTTCACCCAGATTGAGAATGGCGACAAATACCTTGACAATGTAGAGCTTGCAGAAGATTATTTTGCAAAATATGATGCCCAAAAACAAGTCACTTTTGCAGACGGGACTTTCCTTGAGCCATCGATAACTGATGGTGTTTTCCCAGTCATACTGATATCCAACACAATTCCCACACAAACCTATGATTTTCTTTATTCCAAGATCGTAGATGGTGAACTGAGCGTAGGGGTCCTCATAGAAAATGAATATACTGCCGCAGTTTACAATCTTATGAAAAACCTGAATAGTGATTTTGCAGAAAAAAAGTTTTCCGTATTTGTGAAAATGGGCCAGACCAGTGGTACAGGCGGAGAAGTATCTGACCTGGCAGTTTATCCACTGCCTGCAATAGTCCTGGACATCGGCTTAGGGGGCATCCAATACAACACTGCAAAAAAAGAGATCGAGCTTATTCTCGAAAACAAGGGCTCAATTGCAACATACGTCCTTTCTTCCATGAATATATACTCTGACAATGAACTTATTGGCACTGTTGGTGATGATGATATCCAGCAGATTGCCAAAGGCGAAACCAAAGGGTTTTCCTACCCTCTCATAATTGAGAATCCCGGCCAGCTCACTGCCAATCTTACCACCTATTTCAGCTCTTCCAAACATGCATATGAGCGGGCCCTCAATGCATATGTTGACCTTGGGATGGTGAGCTTTATCGATACCGCTTCCTTTGAGGTATTAACTGCGACATATTCCCCGGATGCGGACGCAGTTTCACTCAAGTACTCCAATACAGGGGATAAAAATGTTTATTTCCGGACAAGCATTGAATACACCAGTGAGCTCAGCAGTTCAATAGTTGAAGACGCCCAAGTGCGCATGCTGGAGCCAGGCCAATCCACAGTAGTAAGGGTAGGCGGACTGCTCATTACTCCCGAAGAGCTTTCCTCCCTTCTGATGTCTGCAACCACAGAATACGGGGGCAGGGAAGAATTCCTTATCAACAAAATCGATACCCCGGTTGAGGTTCTTGAGCCTGAAGGCATGGACCCAACATGGCTGTTCATACTCCTTGCAATAATCATAATACTGGTTGTTGCATATTTCCTGACAAAGAAGAAAAAAGAGGCGCCTTCCGGAATGGTCACCAAAAAGAAGAAATAACCCTTTCCGAACCGCAGGGGGGAGTTTCCCCCCTTCAGTTTGAGGGTCCTCCGGATTCCCCCCCAATTATGAGTAATATTCTGTGGAGAATTAACTTAAAGAAAGTTCAACACGCAGAGCGTGTTAATCTTTCTATTCTCTACAGAAGGGAGGTATAGTCTCCCAAGGTTCTTGGGTCCAATACCTTGTTAGCTTCTGAAAAATCTAACGATTTCTTCTCGTGAACGAAATTCACGATGAGGGTGAAGTGGGAGTTTCACTTTTCATTATATTCCCTTATCCTTTGGAATATCCCCGGGATATCATACCTCTTTTGCTCAACTGAGTACGCCCCAACCAGTTCTTTCCAAATCTGCTCCATATCCTTTTTGAACACTTCAAAATTTTGTCCTATCGGTTTTTCTTTGTAAAGAACCTCTTCAACTCCCCACGCATGCGCAAACCCATTCCTTACCTGCTTGGCCTGGTTCAGCATCTCCACAGTTTTGTTATCCAGAATCCCCCATTTTCCAAGAATCCTCAGCCTGCTAAAGAAGTCCACATATGCTAGTAAATCATCCAGCTTTTCTGCTTCTTTAGCGTTTGCACCAAGCAGATTCAGCTGAATAAGCTCATTAACCATAACTTCCATCTTGGAAAACAAATCCAGGATTTCCCCCCGTTCACACTTCATTTTCCTTACAAATTCAAATTCTTCTTCCAATAATCTCCAGTTAACTTTTCCCTTGTATATCCTCACATACATATTCTTAGTTATCATAAATAGCCGGATGTCTTTTGGAATCCTTAACTTGGAAAATGTATCCTGCAATTCCTTTTCCGTAATTTCCATATCGGGCCCGACGGGATTCGAACCCGCAACCTGCTGGTTTCTCCTGCAATTAGGAGAATGCATCCGAAGCCAGCCACGCTTTCCAGATTGCGCCACGGGCCCGTTAATACAATATACTTTCTCCACATAATATTGATAAACGTTGCGCAAAAGCCGTATTTGGCGGGCAATACCCATATTTCTTCCAGATTTAATATCTGCTCAATTTTGAAGGATTCTTGCTTCCAACTTGTTCCATCCAATTAGCAACTTCACTTCCCCGTATCCAAATTCGATGCAGGAGCTTTCCACTGTTTCCACCACATTTTTCAAAAAAATATAAAAGAAAAAGAAATCAGGCCTGAGCAGTTGCCCTCCCAAGGCCTTTGCCTTTTCCAATTCTAAGTTTTGAAGCCAATCCCTTAAACGGAGAGGCCTTCTTTTCTACGCCTCCCCTGAACCTAAATTGTTCCAGGTACGCTTCTTTTTTCGCTCTTCGCAAGGCTGCATTGCCCTTGTTTCCGCCTATTCCGCCCCGGTAGCTAGATTGTTTCCCGTATTTTTTATCTGCTTTTGGAGGAGCTGCAATCTTCTGCTTCTTGGCATCGTTTCCCAGTTCCCCAGTAATCTCATCTGCCTCCTTCTGGGCTGCCCTTTTCCTCCTGCTCCTCTTTTTAGAAAGCCTCTTCCAGAAACCATCTTTCTTTTTTGCGCATTTAGCTCCATCCCGGCCGATTCTATCCTTTGTGGCAGTTTTGCAGACGTCCTTTTTTGCCTCATGTTTTCCTTCCTCAACAGCGCCTTCCCAAGCCTTGATAAGCCGGCGTGCATTCCTTCCAAGCAGTTTCTTCACGTCCTTCATAAATGCCCTTTCTTTTGCTTTGCTTCCACCTGTTGCTTCCTGCTTGTAGGTTTGCATCCCCGAAATAACACTTCGCATAAGCGACGCAGATGTACACCTCCCAACTGCGTGGCTGGTCCCTTCGATATCCCCAAGGAGAGTATCCGCAACAATCTTCGGAAGCGGAATCCCATTGTTTCTTGCTGATGCTGCTGCCCGTGAAAAGTCATACTTTCCTGGGCGCCCTGCCCTTTTTCCCAAAAGCAGCGAAAGCCTAAGCCCTGCAGCATACCTTGCTTCGGGCGGAAGTTGTGTAGTCCAAAGGTCAGACATTATTGCCAGTTCTACAACTTTGTTTGGATATTTCTTTCCAAGAAGCATTTTTTCCCAGCCCCCAATATCATAGGGGTTGACGCTCCCA
>DAOUYQ010000079.1 GCA_030666035.1 Microcaldota archaeon | reverse complement strand
AGTTAAGATGGACGAGCTTGCTGAATACGTAAGCCAGAGTGAAGAGGAACTTGAGCGCATAAAGAAAGCGTCTGAAATCGAATATGTGCGAAAATACCTCAATGAACTGGATACTGCGGAAGACAAGTACCGGGAAAACCTTGGCGCACTTGAAATGGAAGAATCCAGCATCGATGAAAATATTTCTGATGCCAGGGAGCGCATAAAGCAGCTCATGCGCGAGAGTTCAGAATTAATGGCCAAGTACAGGCAGATGAGCGAAGAGGGGCTGCAATTTGAGGAAGCAGTTGCAACTGCAAAAGAAACAGGAAAAAGGCACAGGGTTTCTGTAGAAGAGAAAGCAAGCCAGCGCAAGAGGATGCTTGATGATGCCAAGAAGCTCAGGCGCTCCAAAGGTTCAAAGAAGCGCAGCAGCAAAAAGAAAAAGTGAAGCTCCCAATCGCATGACAAGGTGTTGGACCCAAAAACCTCAATGATATAGAAGGTAATTATGAGTGAAATTTATTGTTCACTTCTCATGAAGCAAGCTTCATGATCTACCTCTGGTGTGCAGCCCGTTCAATTGTATATTCATATTATTGCCTGCACACACGAACTACATTCTATTGAGAACACTTAACTACCTTCTGCAGAGAACAGGTATGTCAATGCGCGTAGCGTATTGACATACCTTCGATTCGTTCTCTGCGGAATATTACCCATAATCAGGGGGGATCAGGAGGTCTGGGGAACTTCGTTCCCAACTCGCCTTGGAAAGGCGAACCCTCAAACTGAAGGGGGGGTGTCCCCCCTGCGGTTCGGAATAACTTCTATAGTTTCCTTTCCCCAATACTTTTAATTACCAGAATAATTTCCCCTATTGCCTGCAGCACTACAATATTTAACATAAAGCAAATGGAGAATATTGCAATATTTGGAACTGCAAGCACAACCGGAGCAAAAGAATATACAATGCTCGCAATATACTGTTCCCTTCTCTTGCTTTTGAGTACTCCTTCATAATCATGCTTTTTCTCTTTGAGCAGTTTCTCGAGCAGGTCACCCTTAATCCTCCTCCCAAAGGTGAGGAAGTTGAATATGCCCAAAACAATTGCAATAAGCCAAAGCGTTGGCAATCCAGTTATGGGAATCTCAATCCAGTTTAGCAACACAGGGAACCTGCAAACCTCTTCTTCAACCGGAGGCACCAGGCCCACAGTGATTTCTCCATCATTTATCAGGTATCCCATTTTATGGGCCCGTATCTCTTTGGGCCCAGGAGTTTCGAATACATATCTTACTTCCCCATTCCCATCACTAATAAGGCTCTCCCCCTCAATTATTACCGTTGCCCCTGCAATCGGGTTGCCCCGGCTGTCAGCAATCCGTATAATTGTTTCCTTCCCCACAACTGCAAATTCCCCTTCCACATTGATGAACCCGAGCTTAATAATATCATATAATTTTGCAATCTGCCCATAGCCTTCTGCATATGCATATACAATTCCACCATAGGGGAATGCAAGGCTTGCATATCCATTCTCATCCGAGACTGTCCCTTCATCATCCGTAAATACATCCGCCCCCCCAACTTCTTCCCCTTTGTTGTTTAGTACCTGGAAAAATCCAGTGTCCCCCTCAACCCTTGTTCCATCAATAAGCAGGAGTTCAATTTCTTTTTCCACACAAAAATGGCTTATGCAGAATTCATCAACCTTACAGTCCGAATCTTCACAGCACTCATAAGGAACACAAACATGGTTTTCCACCACTCCACAGGGGCATTCTACTTTCTCACAATACCCATCCGTGCATACTTCATCATCCGCACAATCCCCATCTGTTTCACAAGGAACACAAACCCCGCCGCTACATACCCCGCTCAAGCATTCTGCATCAGATTCGCATTCTTCCCCCTCTTCCTTTTTAGGCTCACATATTCCCCCCTCACAATATTCATCTTCCCCACAGTCATCATCCGTTTCGCATTCCGGAAGCACATTCAGGATAAACTCCCTGCAATAATCTGCATCTTCATTTTCCGCACATACAGTAAGAACATATTGCCCAATTGCGCCCGCAGTAATCTGCAGCAAAACGTCTTCCTCTTCACCTTCCTTTATTTTTGGAATAAGCAGCGAGCCGCAGGAAAACCCTGCAGGGCAATCATCCACAAAAACAAGTACATTATCCTCAGTGTAATCCCCCCTGTTCCTTACAGTAGCCTCAGCATCAAAGCTTCCCCCAGTTACAACTTCATAGGTCCCAATTGGAAAAATAAATAGCTCATGGTCCTTATGCCCCGGGCCAGGCGGAGTAACACAAGTGTAGAGCACATCCACCCAAAGCCAGTACTGCATTGCGCTTCCATTATTCGGAAGCATTATCTGGTAGTCGCTTGTTGTGCCATTCCAGTTTGGGCGGTCATCCACCACATCTGCCACAAAAACAAGATTATTATTTGCATCATTCAGGTACCCTTCCCTGAAATAAGGCGACGGTGTGCCGTTTGCAAGCGTATAGAGTGAAGGCACATTATTGTATGTCCCGTAAGTAAGCGCAAAGCTGCTTGTAGCGGTGAATGTGCTGCTTCCATTTTCACAATCCAGAATCATCAAATCAAGAATTGAAAGGTCCCCTGCAGCGAGGGGCAGCACCAGCGCAATGGGGCTTGCATTCGCCGCAACCACACGCATTGATATTGAGGAATAAGTGCACGGCGGGTCCTGCGCATCTATATTCAATAAGCTTATGTTGTTTCCGGTTACCCATTCAGTATACACAAATCCGGCTCCAAGAACAACATCCCCATAAAACCCATCCCAATAAGAAGAATTTTGCGTAGTATTCAAAAATAATTCAGTTACATTCCCGCCCTCAGTCGTGACATTTGCTATGGAAAATAGCATTCCAACTACTAGCAACATCCCGCAGAGGGCTTTCATCATACCCACACCGTAGTTAAGCTTTATTAATAGTGCCCAACCTCCCAGTTTGCCTGCCTATTCTTCACAGTGGACGATTTCGATGTTTTCTACTGAAAGGACATTTTTTACCTTTTTAGGGTCAAATTTGCTCCCCCTCCACACAACAAAAAGCGTATTTTTATCTATCTTCGAAACCAGCCGAACTCCAGGCACATCGCACATCTCCTTTATCGCTCTTCCGATTACCCGTTCGCTCATTTTGGATATAAGAAACGTTTTTAGTTTCAGGAAGGCGCCCTTTGTTTCTTCCCCATCAAGCACAACACTGAATTTTTTTATCACCCCTTCCTCTTTCATATTTTTAACACGAAGATAAACTGTGGGCCTTGGCACCCCCAGCTTTTTAGCAATCTCTACAAATGACATCCTGCCATCCGTTCTGAGCAGAGCGAGTATTTTCCGGTCAAGCTCATCCATTTTCATCAAGCTTATTTCAATCTATATATTTATATATGCTAAACTTTTCCCTAAGGCATTCCGCATCCTTTGCAAATTTTTCCGGAGGCTTTTGCGGGTTCTTCCCATCAGGAAACCATTCATCCAAAAAGGTGTGGAAGGCAGTTTTCCCCTTCCATATTTCTGTTTCCTCATACTTCCTCCTTATCCTGCGAATCTCATCGCTCTGGCATGTTGGAAGTTCCAGTATGCCCCTCACTTTGTAATCCGGGCCCACATCCACAATCCTATCCACAGGAACTATTCCTGCGGCATTTCCGCACATAAACATCCCCTCTGCATCCGCCACGTCCTTAAGGCTGATGCTGCCAAAGCTGAAACCCATTCCCATTTTTTTTGCAATATCCGAAATTATCCGCAGGCTTATCCCCATCAACACTCCCTCTTTTGGGTGGGGAGTAATAAATTCACCATTTTTCAGTATAACTACATTCTCAGCACTCCCTTCTGCAACATTTCCCCGCCCATTCAGGAACAGTGTTTCGTAGCACTGTATCCCCCCAAGCTCATTGAATTTTTTAAGCATCCGCTTTGAGTACATTCCAAGCTGATAATTGCCAGAGCCTTTCAGGCAGGGAAATGCCACGGTTCTGGGCCCTGGAAAAAGCATCAGGTTCACTTCTTCCTCTCCAGAATCAAAGTATTTTCCTATAGGTGCCAAAACGGTGAGCATTTCAGGTTTTAGCGGAGTCCCCACCCCTATCCCATTATTGTCTGAGAACAAAAGGTTGCGCACGTACGCCCTTTTTACTTTTTTCCCTGCTTTCTCAATTCCAGTGCATTCTGGAAGCCCATCTCCCCACCCATTTAGAATAATGAGCCTGAAAATAACTGAAATCAGCTCAGCATCAGTTACTTTGGGAAAGCCAAACAAAAGCTCATTTGCATTGTACCTCATTCTTTCCAGATTAAGCGAAGGATGGAATAAGCCAAACCTTCCTTGTTTTTCGAATATGCTCATCCCTTCAAAAACAGCATCCCCATAATGGAGGGATGTTGAGAGGACAGGAAGGTTGCTTTTGCTAACCCTTGAGAATCCCTTTTTGCCCAGATGGATGAAGAGATTTTCTATTTCCACTGACATTTTTACAATAATCCATGGCAGATTTATATTTTTTGCGGGCAGGCAATGAAACCTCCCAGCTGCAGCATCGTGAACTTTGTTCACGAGTCACAATGTGTAGTTCCTTATTATTCAGATGATGTGCAGGGCGGAGCTACACATTGTGAGAAGAAACCA
>DAOUYQ010000053.1 GCA_030666035.1 Microcaldota archaeon | reverse complement strand
GTGTAAACTCCATGGCCAAGCCTATTCTGGTGCTCTGCATTGACAGGGACAACGACCTCTATGAAAAAGCAAAAATACATGGGCCAGTGATAGGGAGGGAAGAAAACTTCAAGGCAGCCATCAAGCTTGCGCTTGCGGATCCTGAAGAGCCGGATGCGAACACCATCTTCTATGCAATAAAACTTTATGACCAGCTTACCAAAGACAAGAAAAATGTGGAAGTGATCACGCTTACCGGGCACAAGAAGGTCGGCTACCGCTCAGACCAGGAAATCAGCAAGCAGCTTAACCGGATACTTGCGGAAATTCCTGCAGAATCCTGCATATTCGTTTCAGATGGGGCATCGGATGAAGTAATACTCCCCATCATCCGCTCACGGATGAAAATTGATGCTGTGAAGCTTCTTGTAATGAAACAGGCAAAGGAGCTGGAAAAAACATATTTCGTAATTCTTGAGAAGCTCAAGGATCCGCATTATTCGCGGATTATTTTTGGGATTCCGGCAATATTCGTACTTCTTTTCTCCCTTTCAATGGTACTGGGCTGGGAACTGAAATTTGTAGGGGTGCTTATCGGGCTCTACCTCCTCATCAAAGGATTCGGGGTAGAAGATGCACTTATTGGATGGTTCAGGAGTTTCAAGCTTTCACTGGAAAAGAATACCTGGATTCCATATATCCCTGCACTGGTAATGTTCCTGCTCTCAATCTGGATGGGGCAGGAAGCATATGTGAATGCACTCTTGCTTGGCCTTGATTCAATAAAAACTGCCGCATACACATTTAAGGCCGTGATTTTCCCTGTTTCAATGGGCATTGTCTTTCTTATGGCCGGAAGGATTGCAGAAGCATATAGTGAGCACAGGAGGTTTGCAATAACCCGGTATTCAAGAACCCTTGTTGCAATCCTGATTACTGCCCTTGTATTGAGCGTGGGCGCCCAGTGGGTGCTTAACATCGAGCCTCCTTATGTAGGCTTTGGGGACTTCCTCTTTGTAATGATTTATGCCATAGTGCTAGGGTATCTTGCAACTACCTCAATAGAAATAATAAGGAAAGAGAGCCTCCTGGGAATGAAGCTGGAGGGCAAAGAAGTAATTTCAGACAGCGGGAGCTTCCTTGGGAAAATCCTGGGCGTAGACAGCAAAAAAGAGGAGATTGTAATACAGAGTTACCTTGGCAGGAAATTCTCGCTTCCTTTTAGGCATATTACTTCTATTGGGGAGAATGTGCTTGTGCGGACAGGGTAGGTGGGAACCTGTGCCCGGGGCAGCATAAGTGTTTTGAACTGCTTTTTGCTAATCCCTAAACTGCTTTTTTATTGCAGCCAGGAGCTTCTTCTTTTTCGGGCCTTCTTTGAGCACATACTTGAGGACATCTGCAATATTTTCCACAGGGTAAAGCTTTACCTTGCCCTTCATTCCCCTCCTCAGGTAAACATCTTTCAGGTTGGATTTCGGCAGGATTATTTTCTTTATGCCTGCTTCATATGCTGCTTCAACCTTGGCAGTTACTCCGCCAACCGGGAGCACCTCTCCCCGCACGGAAAGCGAGCCGGTCATTGCATAGCTTGAATCCACTGGAATGTCCTCAAGGTCTGAAATGACTGCAACCGCGATGGAAATAGATGCGGAATCCCCTTCTACACCCTCATAAGTTTGCAGAAACTGGATGTGGATATCTTTATTGGAAAGGCCCACAGTCGTATATTTCTTAAAGATTGCAGAAACGTTTTCTACTGCTTCCTTTGCAATCACCCCCAGTTTTCCGGTTGCAATTATTCTTCCGCCGCTCTTGGAGGCAGATGGAGTAACTTCTGCAACAAGGGGGAGCACAAGCCCGGAAAATGCATCGCCTACAACTGCGAGCCCATTCACTTTTCCAATTGCAAAGCCTGTTGTGGTGAAGACCTGGTAATCTTTTTTGTGCTCAATTAGCTTGCTTATAACCTGGGATTCTATTGGTTTTGCAACCTTCTTGGCAGCTTCAATATGCTTGAATGTGACGACTTTTGCATTCTCTTCAGTTGCAATATCCCCTGCTGCACGGATAAGGCCCCCAAGCTCCCTCAGGTTCATGGTAAATGCCTTTCTTTTTCCGGAAAGCCTTCTTGCTTCTTCAATTACTTCCTGCACTGCCTCATAGGAAAGGGGCGGGATGCGGCCGTCTTTTTGGATTTCCTGGGCCATGAATTGTACAAGATTTGCTTCATTTTCCTTATTGTCCGCCATTGAGTCCTCAACATACACTTCATATCCCTCTCCGCGGATTCTGGAGCGGAGGGCGGGATGAAGATGTGCAAGGTCCGGGACATTTCCCGCAGCAACCAGCACGAAATCCGAGGGCACCGGCTCTGTGCGCACAAGCGCCCCGGAAGAAAGGTCACTCTGCCCGGTAATGGGGTATCTGCGCTCCTGCATTGCAGTAAGGAGCTCCTGCTGCCAGTTCATTTTGAGCGATGCAATTTCGTCAATAAAAAGCACTCCGTGGTTTGCTTTGTGGATTGCACCCGACTCTACACGGACATGGGCCGGGGTTCCTAGTCCTCCGGTCTGGAGAGGGTCATGCTTTACATCCCCAAGAAGTGCCCCTGCACGGCTTCCGGTTGCATCAATAAATGGAGCAGTGGTGCGCCCGGTATTATCCACAATCATCTTGTATCTGCTCTGTTTTTGGGGACCCATCCTCTTTGAAAGCCCCATTGCTGCATTTGAAACAAAATAGAGTATTGCAAGCCCAAACATTGCCGCAAATATAAACCACTTCTGGTCTTCGGGAATATCCAGGAAAAATGTTACTGCAATTGCAATTATTGCAAAAACCGTAAGGAGAAAAATTGGTGAGATTCCAATATCTTTTTCAGTTTTGCCCTGTGCCTTGGATGCCGTGGACATTCTTCTTGCCAGGCTCGCCTTGAGGGCCATAGGGAGTTCCTTGCTTTTTCCTGTTGCAGCAAGCTCTGTTATCTTGGCTAGTTCCCTTGGGGAGTAGAGCCTGGTGTATTGGGGATTTTTGGAAAGGTAATCCGGCCCTGGAAAAGAATGGATTGGCTTAATCAGGGGATTATTGTCATTGTTTGGGTTTTCATAAACAAGGACATCCTCAAGCTCTGTGGAAGGAAGAAGCTCAGCCATTGCCTGTGCAAGCATGCTTTTGCCTGTTCCGGGAGGCCCAATAAGGAGCACGTGCCTTTTTTGCTTTGCTGCTTTTTTTATGATTGCCACTGCATTGTCCTGCCCTATCACCTGGTCAATTAAGCGCTTTGGAACTTTGATGTCCTCAGTTGTTTTGAATTTTTTCATTGGTTTTCACTTCCCGATTATTTGCACATCCGAAAACCAGATGTCGGGGGAAATAAGGTTCCCGTGTATGGACTGGGTCTTTCCAAGATGCTTTATGCTATTGAACATATTAAATATGTTGCCCGTAATCAGCACATCTGTAACAGGAATTGTTTTTCCTTTTTCATGGAGAAGCGCAATATCTGCATCCACTCCAAAGTCTCCGGAAACAGGGTCTGATGTGTGAAGGCCATGGAAAGAGATTACTTCAAGGTGCCTCCCTGCTTCTTTCTTTGGGAAATCCCCTGCCGGAACAACAAGGTTGGTAATTCCCGGAGAAGGCGCTGAAGCATAATCCGTGCGCTGGCAGCTTCCATTCTTATTTATCCCTTCCAGGGAAGAAACGTATCTGTCGTAGAGGAAATTTCTTACTTTTCCACATTCTATGAGCGGGAGGGGCTTGGAAGGCACGCCTTCCCCGTCAAATGGGCATAGCGCATCCGCAGGTGCAAGCGGGTCACTTGCCAGGCTGAACGATTCGCTGAATTTCTTTTGGTTTTTCTTTAGGCTGGTTATTCTCCTCCGCTTGTTGTCTCCGTCAAAATTGAACATAAGAAAGCCCAGTAGGGAAGAAAGCATGTGCGGGGAAAACCTCACAGTGAGTTTCTGGGTGGGAATCGGCTTTGAGCGGGACATCAGGCAGGCGATTTTCCCGGCCTCTTCCCCAAACTTCTTGAGGTCTTTTGGGAGTGTGCGTGCCGAGTAAAGCGAGAAGCCCAGCCCCCTTCCCTTTTTTGCTTCCGCATAAATGCTTGCTGCAGTATAGCAGGAATCTGCGGAAAGAGCTTCGCTGTTTGCAATCCGCTCGCACCCAATTGAGAGTGAAATCGAGATTTTTGTAGGCTCTGCCCTTTTCCCTATTCCTTCCAGAATTTCCCCAATTGCAGAGAATGCAAGCTCTGGGGAGAGCCCGGAAATTCCCACATCAAATGTTTCTGTATCTGGATATATTTTTGCAGCGGGCTCAAAAGAAAAATTTGTTTTTGGGGAAATTTTTGAAAGTTTTTCTGCAGATTTTACCGCCTTTGTGAAATCGCTGGGGATGTTTGTGTGGGAAAATCCTATTTTTTTGTTTTTTAATACCCTTACTCCATAGCCTGCGTCTTCAGAGAATTCCTTTGTTTTGCAGGTTTTGCCCGAGTATTCGACTGAGAGGGTTCTTGCACCTGAGAAATAGACTTCCGCATCAGGGATGCCCAGAGAGTTCACTTTCTTGAGAAGTTCTTTCGGGTCAGGGTAAGGCACCATGATTTTTATCTCTTCTTATCATTTATAAATGCATGAGGCTTTTTGTTGCAGTTGAACTTCCTGGTTTGGTCAAGGAAATGATGGGTGGGCTTGTGGGGGAGCTTCCAAATGAGGGATTGAAGAAAGTGGATGCATCCCTTATGCATCTTACCTTGAAATTTTTGGGGGAAGTTGAAGATGCGAAAGTTGGGGAGGTGGAAAATGCACTTTCTTCTGTGGAGTTTGCCAGATTTAATGTGCAGGTTAAGGGAGTTGGGGTTTTTCCTAATGAGAAATATGTGAAAGTGATTTGGGCCGGGACTGAGAGTGGGGGGCTTTTGGGGCTTGCGGAAGCGGTGGAGGATGCTCTTTCTCCCATGTTTGGAAAAGAGAAGAGGGGCTTCTCCGGGCATTTAACCCTGGCGCGGGTGCGCAAAAAGATAGATTTGAGGGGGTTTTTGGAGAAGCATAAGGGGGAAGAATTTGGGGAGTTTGCGGTGGGTAGGTTTGTGCTTGTAAAAAGTGTTTTGAAGCGCTCTGGGCCGGAGTATTCGGTTGTTGGGGAATTTCCTGCTAAATCCGCATGAAAACGGGCATAAACATTCTATATATTAAGGGCCAATCCGGGAAGGGTTTTTGCAAAGGGTTGCAAGAAGCAGGTGCTAAAACGGGTCAATAAGTATTTAAACTCTTTCAATAGTTAATAGTCCCTACAATTCGTATTTATTTAATTGGTGAATTCAATGGGAAAGTTTCCTGAAGCAGATGCAGAAATCAAGGCCACATTCATATGCAGGAGATGCAAGGCAAGGAACAAAAGAGGCGTAGCAAAATGCAGGAAATGCGGTTCCCGCTACCTCAGGCCAAAGAACAAAGAGATTAAGGCGAAAAAAGCTTAGCCCAATTTATTTTTTATTTTCTTCTTTATCTTCGTCATCATCGTCCCCCCCGCCTTCTTTATGGATTATTGAGCCGATTCCAGGAATCTTTCCGATTTTCCTTAATGTGCCCAGAAGGTCCCTGAGGCCCATTTTTTTCAGTTTGCCCTTAACTACAATGAGGAATTCCAGGTCCGCAATTAGCATATCCACCAGGAGTGTTTCCGCAAGCTGCTTTTGTTCTTTTAGGAGTGTCAGGTACCTTTCACTGGAAAGTGGGGGGAGCTCTTTTACCAGGTCTTCCATTGGGATATCCGTTACTTCCAGCTCTTCAATTACGTGTTCAAAAATTTCAATCTGGGCATCTAGCTGGCGAAGGGTTTCGGCACGCTGCTCTTCTACCTGCCTTAATGTATCCACTGCAACTACTTCCTCGTGAATTCCTTCATTTTCCAGCTTTTGCTCTACCTTGTCAAAAACTTCTGGTGCAACTACTGCGCCCGCTGCACCTCCAAAGGGCTTCGGGGATTCGATTTCTATTTTCTCAAGGGCAATCTCTAACTTGATGGGGTCCACTACTTCCCTTGCAAGCGGGG
>DAOUYQ010000045.1 GCA_030666035.1 Microcaldota archaeon | reverse complement strand
TTCTTTTCCTCCCCAGAAACAAGTTCCTCATCAGGAGCAAGGGTTGCAGGAGGCAGCTTTTCCTCTTCAGCTTCACCGATTGGGCCCTCAGGCTCAGCCATTTCGGTTTCTTCATCCACTGCCAGTTCTTCAGGCTCCTCTACTTTGCCTACAGTTTCAATCATTTTTTTCTCTTTGAGGAACAAGAGTATTTTGAACAATTCCTTCTGCCCAACCTTGGTTTTCTCCATCAGTTCCTCTATGCTGATTCCCCTTTTCCTGACTGCACGGTAGACCTTCAGCCCAGCCTTCCCAAATTTCTTCAATACCTTATTCTGGTTCTTGAATTTCTGGAGGGAAGTTTTTTCCAGTTTTTTTATCTCTTTGCCTAGCCCTATTTCATCCGCCATGTATGGTCCCCTTTTCTATGCACATAATTTTCCCACAATCTTTATTAACCATCTCCTTCGCTTTTTACGAGGGGTTTACTTCGAAGCAAAAAGCGGAACCAAAAAACTCCGTTTTCCTGTTTGGGTCTTTGTGTTTACTGCTCTAAATTAGGCACGTGTTCTGCACCAATGAAATCCTCCGCTTGTCGGCTTTCATTTCCTAGCGGTGGTTATGCTAGCACAAAAAGCGGATCGTGAACTTTGTTCACGAGAAGAAATCGGAGATTTCTCAGAACCAAAAAACTCCGTTTTCCTGTTTGGGTCTTTGTGTCTTTGCTGGGTGAGCTTGGCACGTGTTCTGCCCTCATACTGTGTAGCTCTGTTATGGTGTTCCGCTCCATTTTATATGTTTCGATATTAAGTCGCTAAATGCACGATCCTGAGCTTGCCTCAGGAGCTGTAACTCGGAGAGTTACTCTAGCTACACAGTATGACCCTCCTCTTGTCGGGTTTCGTTCTTGGTTCGGTTTAAGCTAAGCAAAAAGCGGATCGTAGTCACCGAAATATTTTAAATATGCAACGAGGATAACGTTTCATGGAAATGGAGGACCTCCTCATAAGCACGGGTGTAGATTCATTCATACGCCTTATTCAGGAAAAAAAGAAAGTTGACCTGGCGATGGCCTCCAAGCTTCTCAACCTTCCCCAAACTACAATAGAAGACTGGGCGCATATCCTGGAAGAGGAAGGAATAATCCGTATTGATTACCAGCTCACTAAAGTTTATTTCATCTGGATTATACCTACAAGTGAACAGGTCGAAAAAGAAAAGCAGATTTTCAAAAGAAAAAAAATCCAGGTTGAAACTGAAATCAATAAGCTGGATCAAATCCAGGAAACCGGGAAAAGGGAGCTTAGGCAATACACTGAGGCAGTAGAGAACATCTCCAAAAAATTTGCAGCTGATTTTGCAAAAATAGAAGCACTTTCCGCGCAAATCCAGAGTGCAAAACAGCAGAAACAGGAAGTTTCAAAACAATCTCTTGAGAAAATGGGGTCACTCCATGCAAAGTTAAGCGAGATTGATGGTTCGATAAAGGGCCTGGAACTCCAGCTCCAGAAAACAGGCAGGTCTTTTGAGCCAACAGACATAGAGCCAAAGCTCAGGAGCATTGATGAAGCAAAAGAGCACATTGATGAGCTTGGCAAACAGCTCAATGAGCTTGTTGCCAGGGTTGAGGATGTTAAGGCACAAGCCCCCAGGGAAGATGTGGATGTGGGGGACGTAAAAGCAGATGTTGAGGGAATGAGGGAGAAATTCCAGGAAGTGCATGAGGATTCTGAATATCTCCGCTCAATGATTTCGGAATTCAAGGCTAATGCGGATACAATCCAGGACGCAGTTACCCATATCCGCGAGCTTTCAGCCAGTGCAGAACAAGCAAGGAAAAAACTCCGCTTAGAATATGAGCATATAGAAGCATTGAAAGTAGAGCTTCCGGAACTCGAAAAGCAGATTGTAGATGACCTTGCAATTGCAGACCAGTATTCCGAAACAATAAACATTGCCCAGGAGGTGCTGGAAAATGTGCCCACCAAAAAGGAAATACTAGATAAGCTCGAGCGGCTTGAGATGGACGAAGAGCGCATGGGCAAGGAACTCCATAAACTGGAATCTGCACTTTCAGGAGTCTCAGGAAACGTGCTTTCAGTCGGAGAGCTCATGGAAGACCTGGAGGACATGAAAACTGAAGTGGAAGAAGCAAGAAACCAGCTTTCGGAAGAAGCAGATGAAGTTCTCTCATCTGTTGAAGAAGAAACCGCAACTTATGCAACATTCCAAAAGATAAAAGCCAAGACCAAGATGGCAATAGATGCCTATGTTGTCCAGCTCGCAAGGATACGGCAGGAAACAGCCCAGATAAAAGAGGACATTAAAACCGCAAGGAAGCAGAGTGCCGAAAATCTGGATGAGCTGGCAACGGCAACCACCCCGGAATCCACGCGCAAGGCAATGGAGCTTATTTCCCAGCTCCAGACTAAAAAAGAAGAACTCCAGAAAATACGTGGCCTTATTGCCGATTTGAATGCACGCTCAGGCATGATTGAAAAGAATATCAAGCTCCTTTCGAAAGAAGCGAAACTCATTGCCCTCAGAAGTAGCGGAACCGGCGGCAAAGAAACCAAAAAAGAAGCTTCCAAGACCAAAAAAGTAAAGGAAAAAATTTCCCTTACTGCCGAGGAGCAGGAAGAATTCGAACTCAAAAGGAAGGAATTAAAAGGTCTTATACGTAAATTATGGGAGACCGACTAATGGTGAATCCATGGCAAAACCAAAAAAACCGTCCGGAAAGGGTACAGGGAAACCCGCTTCCAAGAAAACCGTAAGGGATATTGTGAAGCGCATAAAGGAATCTCAAAGAAAGGCTGCTGAGACCAAAGCGTCTCATGAAGAGTTAAGGCCCAAAGCTGTGAAAAAGGTGGAACCCCCCCCAAAAAAAGCTGGAGAACCAGCGGCAAAAAAGTACGGGAAGGTGATGGATGCCCCGGAACCCCCCCCAAAATCCGAAGATACTAAAGATGACACTGAAAAAGAGGGCTTTGAGGATATTGAACTTGATGTGCCGGAAGAGGATATTCCAAAGGAAATGGAAATTGCTGCAGTAGTTGAGAAGGAGCAGGAATTTGCGCCCCTTCCACCCCACCAAGAGGCTCGCCGGAAAACCGAACTTCTCGATTCATATACTTTCCTAAGCGAGTCAATCCCGGTTGAAATTACTATTGTCCAGAAGGACGATTTTGTTCCACTCTATTCAATCTCCATTCCGGGGATTGCAGGGGGAACCAAGCTTCTCCTTGAAACAAAGCTCAGGGCAGACCTTATTTCAGATGTGAAGCTGGACATTACCGAAATCCTTGACCCGAAAAAGCAGGAGATGGTAAAGGCGAAATTCCAGGCTTCCGCCATGAGGGTGCTGGGCAGGAACTTCCCCCAGCTTCCTGAAGAGAAACGAAAGATTCTTGCTTCTTACCTGATTCAGAATACCCTTGGAATGGGCGAGATCGAAACCCCGCTCCACGATGAGTTCCTGGAAGAAGTTGTAGTTAATAATTCCAGGGACCCGGTATGGGTTTACCATAAGAAGTATGGATGGTGCAAAACAAATCTCCGCATGAAGAATGAAGAGAGGATATATGATTATGCGGCACTTGTTGCAAGGAAAGTGGGAAGGCAGATCAACATCCTCAGCCCGCTTCTTGATGCACACCTTCCAAACGGCGACCGTGTAAACGCGACCCTGTTTCCAGTTTCCAATTATGGAAATACCATGACAATCAGGAAGTTCTCCCGGAACCCCTGGACAATTTCCAACCTTATCAGGGGCAAAACAATCAGCCCGCAGGTTGCAGCAACAATCTGGCTCTGCGTGCAGAGCGAGCTTTCCCTGGTTGTTGCAGGAGGCACAGGAAGCGGCAAAACTTCATTCCTTAATGCCCTTGCAGGCCTTATTCCCGCAAGCCAGCGCATAATCAGCATTGAGGATACAAGGGAACTTACGCTCCCCTCATTCCTCCACTGGGTGCCCATGGTTACCAGGGAGCCCAATCCAGAAGGAAAGGGGGAAGTTTCCATGCTTGATTTGATGGTGAATGCCCTCAGGCAGAGGCCCGACCGCATAATTGTGGGGGAAATCAGGAGGCAGAAGGAAGCAGAAGTGCTCTTTGAGGCGATGCACACGGGCCATTCGGTGTATGCAACAGTTCACGCGGATAATGCATCACAGACAATCAGCAGGATGACTAACCCACCGATAAACGTGCCTGAGGAAAACCTTGATGCACTTGCCGGAATTGTAGTCCAGTACCGGCAGAGAAGGCTGAATATAAGGAGAACTCTCGAATTTGCAGAAGTCCAGGACCATGGCAAGCTCAACATGATTTACCATTGGGATTCCAAGCGTGATGTCACTATAAAAGTAGGAAAGCTTGACAAGATTGCAAAGACAATCGAGCTTTACTCAGGGCTCACATCCAAGGAAATCGACAAGGATGTTGCTGAGAAAGTTGAAATACTCAATTGGATGGTTAAGCATGGATATGAAGCAGTGAACGAAGTAGGTTCCATTGTTTCCAATTATTACAAAAATACTGATGACGTGCTGAAGGCTGTGGGCAAGAACAGGAAATGGGAGTTCTGATCTGGATGGATTTCAGTGCAGCAATAGGAGAGATAGCCCGGGTCGAGAAATCAGCAATAGAATATGCTCCCCTTAAACCGGGGAAAGAAAAAGTAGAGCGTTTGCTCGAGGTTTCCCCTCCGAATATTCATGAGATGGAATATGAGGACATAGTCAACCAATACGCGCGCCTTGAGAAGATAATCCGGGTTTCTTCCCGCATGGATATGGGACTTGGGGGAATAAAAGCAGGGAAGGCTCCAGAAGCCCAGGTTCCTGCAATTTTGAAAAAAGAAGCAAAAGCAATAGAGAAAGAAATGAAAAAGATAAGTACGGAGAGCGCGAAGGAAAGCAAGGAGATTGCGGCTGCAGTTCAGGTTGAACCAGAAGCCCGCCCCCCTATTTCCGGGCCTGCAATTGAGCGGGCCAGGGCTGAAGAAGCCGCCAAAATGCTCCCAGAAGTGGCCCACGAGCCTGCACATATCCAGGAAACTGTTTCTATTCCAAGCCCCCCCAAAGAAGTAGAAGAAGAGGGGAAGGAGGAAGCAAAAGAAGTTGCGCCTCCCCCCGAAATTACCCCTGTGCCCGAAGAAATCGCACCTGCCCTTCCAGGGGAAGCCCCTGCAGAATTCAAGCCTGTTCCGGAAAAGGAACCCGGGCCAATTTCACTCCCCGAGCCAGAGCCTGCACCGATTCCAGAAGCAATTCCTGCTGCCCCACGAGCCCCGCCTGAAGAAGTTATTGAAGAAGGGGAGCAGCCTGCCCTCCAAATAATACTGCCCCCCATCCTTGCAACTTCCCCACTGGAGAATGCAGAAAAAACTATAATCAGGTTGGAAACGCAGCTTGGAGCCCAGATGACCGGGAAAACCACGAAAAAAGTTGACACAAAAGATACAAAGAAACGAATGATGGAGCTCACCAGGGAATTATTCAAAGAGCGTTCCATGAACAGGAGGGCAGAAATAAAAAAGGAGATTGTTGCGCTCAGGGCATTCCTCACAGAATCAAAAGGCGGAAAGGCAGTGGCTGGAGGGCTCCCCAAGGGTTCGCTTTTTGCTGCAGTCAAAACTGAGCAGGAATATGAGCTCAGGGATGCCAAGAACAAGATACAGCAAATTTATGAAGAAAATCAAAAGCGCATTCTTTCCACGATGATTGCACAGAGGGCTGTTGAGCATCGGGGGCCTGCATTTGAAACATTTTCAACAAATATGGTGGAATTAGAACAGCGCATCATCTTTCTAATTGAGAAATATCAGGTGTTCCTGACTGCAGAGCACACTGCAGAGCTTTCCAAGCTCATGGCCAGGGGCCAGGCAACAGACGAATCCAAAAATCTCAAGGCAAAGATAAAGGAGATTTATTCCCATGATTTTTCCTCACTCAAAGAATCGATAGGGGAAGAAATCCACTCACAGCTGGATACAACCCGTGCAGCGCTTTTTGAGGATGCGGGGGACCCACAGGCGGTAAAACTTGCCCAGATAGCAAATGCACCTGAAGAAACACTCTTTAATCTCCTCCAGGCAAAGGACTCCCGCACATATGAAAAATATGCAAGAGGGGAGATAGACAGGTCCGAAGCACTCCTGATTGCGAGGAAATTCATGGCACAGGAAGCAGGCATCGATGAGGATACCATAATTAAATGTTTTGGTAATAAATAGAATATAATTTATTTGGTGAAGAACAATGGCAAACCGGAAAAAAACGGTGACCCCGGTCGCCCTCCCAGTAAGGCAGTCTAGAAAGAGAGGCCCTATTCGCTCCCTCTCCGAGTTCATACTTCCGTATTTTCCTACACTAAGGAAGAAGATGATACTTGCTGATATGAAAGAGGCTCCTGAGCGATTTATGGACAAAGCAATAGTTTCTGCAATTTTTGCAACAATTGCCCTTGCTATTGTTACCTTCATAATCCTGGATATGGCGGGAACCGGAACCGTGATTCTGTTCACGGCAATTTTATCCATCATCT
>DAOUYQ010000030.1 GCA_030666035.1 Microcaldota archaeon | reverse complement strand
ATAATAAAGGAGAGTGCGGCAAGGGCAGCTGCAGGCATTGTTTTAAGCGAGATTAAGTCGCTGGGGGAAAATGGGGCCTCGCTGAATTTGCGGAGGGTTAATTCACCATCGGAAAGCGGCGGAAGGGTTGCATGCAGCCTGGAGCCATCCTGCAGAATTGTGTTGAGCTTTGGCCTCTGGAGCGTGATTCTCCTGCCTAAGTGCTTGGCCATCTTGTTTATTACATCCATGAGGGCACGCTCATCGGTGAACATTGCATTCACGGATTTCCAGCCTTCCTTGCGGACAAAAACGTATGCTGGCTTGTTTATGCCTATTACGCTTATTTCTTCAATGCTGGAATCTTTGAGTATCGGGTCCAAAAATGCAAAGCCATAGATGTGGAGGCGGGCCATTTCAGAGAGGTATTCCAGCTGGTCATGGTCCAGCATTATTCCTTCTGCCCCGGAATGCTCAATAAGGAGCTGTTTCAGGAGCGAGGAAACATCCTGCTCACTTGCGAACTCGCTTCTCCTTGCCTCTTCCCTGAAGCGCTCTTCCACTAATGAGATTACCTGTTCTTCTTCCGCGCTCAGGCGCGGGAGCTTAAGCTCATAATCGCCTTCAGTTAGCATTTTCCATCCTAGCATAGAGCATCACCTTGTCTCCTCTGTTAAACCAGGAAGCCCTCGCCTCATCAATTTCAAGGAGGTAGCGGGCGGGGGTGGAATTCTGCCTGTGGGCTTCTGAGGGAACTACCCTGAACTTATCCACCACTTCCCCTGAAGAGGAGATATAAACTGCATAAAACGGGGCAGCAACGAAAAAGGAATGGATTGCATGTATTCCGTCTTTGGAGAAATCAAAAAGGATGGGAACTATCTTCCTGCGGAACATGAGCCCGCGCATCTTTTCAAATGGGGAAAGTGCTTTTAGGCACTCCACTTTTTTCTGGTTTTGTGTATTCTCGACAATCATTTTCCAAATCGCCTTTGGGTCTTTTCATAGAATTTCAGGGCGTCTTCAAAATCTTCCCTGGAAAAATCCGGCCAGAGCTTATCGCTTATGTAAATTTCGCTGTAAACGGTTTGCCATGGGAGGAAACCGCTCAGCCTTTTTTCCCCTGAAGTGCGTATTACCAGCTCAGGGTCAGGAAGGCCCGCAGTGTACATGTGGCTGCTGAGGGTTTCTTCGTCCACTTTGGTTATGCCTTCCTTGATAATTGAATTTACAGCATCCACAATTTCGGTTCTTCCTCCATAGGCAAGGAGGAGGTTGAGGGAATGTTTTTTTGCCCCCCTGGTCATCCCTTCTACCTTTGCAAACATATCTGAGATTTTCTTTGGGAGGAGGTTAGTCCTTCCCAAAAAGCGAATCCTCACATCTTTCCTGAGCAGGTCGTCCTTGCGGGTTAACATTGTGAGGAGGTCTTTTTCAAAGAGCCCAAAGAGGCTGGATATTTCACTTGAATCACGCTGGAAATTCTCTGTGGAAAAGCCCCACATTGTAAGCATTGGGACATCCTCTTCCATGCACCAGCTAAGGACATCGCTTATTTTGCGTATGCCGGTTTCATAGGCTTCCTGCCTGGAAACGCCATTTAATTCGCCCCATCTCCTGTTTATGGTTTTGGTTTACAAATTTCCATCAGGAATGATAGCGATATGGCGGGGTTTTGTTTTTTCTTCTATATTATGCACCTTCATTGCCAGGTTTTTATGTATTTGAGAAAATCAATGAGCCTGTTGGAATATCCATACTCATTGTCATACCAGGAAACAGCTTTTACCAGGTTTCCGGATACGTTTGTGAATTCGGAGTCCACAATGGAAGAGTGGGGGTTCCCAATTATGTCTACAGAAACAAGGGGCTCCTCAGTGTACTGGAGAATTCCCTTGAGCGGGCCAAGTGCTGCTTCTTTTAGCTTTGCATTTACTTCTTCTTTGGTTGTGGGCTTTTCCACTTCCACGGTAATGTCTGTAATTGAGCCATCAACAACAGGAACACGGAGGGCAAACCCATCCATCTTCCCTTCAAGTGCGGGAATTACCTTTCCGATTGCTTTTGCTGCACCTGTGGAAGTTGGGATTATGGAGACTGCTGCTGCGCGGGCCCTCCTCAAATCCTTGTGGGAGCCATCCAGGAGTTTTTGGTCGCTGGTGTATGCATGGATTGTAGTCATGAAGCCTTTCTGCACCCCAAAATTATCCTGGAGCACCTTCATTACGGGTGCAAGGCAGTTGGTGGTGCAGGAAGCAAGCGAGAAAATCTTCTCGTTCCTGTCTGCAGTTTCCATATTTACCCCGGGAACAATCATTGGGCAGTCTTTTCCTGGGGCAGAAATCAATACGCGCTTTGCACCAGCATCAAGGTGTGCCTGGCAGTCTGCCCGGCTCCTGAAGCGGCCGGTGCATTCTACTACTACATCCACTCCATTTTCGCCCCAGGGGATTTTGGAGGGCTCAGTTTCCCGGGTCCACTTTATCTCATGGCCATCTACAATGAGGGTGCCTTCTTTGGCCTCTACTGTGCCCGGAAACCTGCCCTGGGCAGAATCATACTTGAACAGGTGTGCGTTTACAAAAACATCGCTCCTGTTATTTATCATTACGATATCAAAATCCCGCCCTATTGCACCCTGCTCAATTGCAGCGCGCAGGAACATCCTGCCTATCCTTCCAAAACCTGAAATTCCTACTTTCATAATTCCCACCTAAAAAGAAACATAATAATTAACACACCAATCTTTAAAAATAGCGTCTTGGAAGAAAAACCTGAGGAATAAGAAATGCGCAGCAGGCTGGTTATTGGTTCGGTTGTTTTGCTTTCGCTGGTAATGGTGGCAGCATCAGCCTTATGGCTCCTTGATGCCGCAACTGCCTGGAGGGCGATTGCTGCAGCCTCATTTGTAATTGCATTATGCTCGTTTTTTTTCAACTTAAGTGGGGCAGAATACCTTGCAGAAGGAAAAAAACTGGAAAAGAATATTTCAAAAATAAAGAAGGCCCCTGGGAAAGTTGCAATAGCGGTTCCGGTATATAAGCCGGAAATAGAGACCCTCAGGATGAGCATAAGATCCATAAAGAAACTTGAGTACCCTGGGGAATTTGAGATTTTTGTGCTGGATGATACTGAAGAAGAGGTTCATGCTGGGAAGGTCCGGGAACTCTGTGAAGAAGAAGAGGTGGTGGTGCTCCGGAGGGCAGGCAGGGAAGGGGGAAAGGCAGGGGCACTGAATATGCTCCTGAAAGAAACAGATGCGGAATTCATGGCAATCTTTGATGGGGATGAAGTTGTGGGGGACAACTCATTTTTCATGGAAACAATGGGGCATTTTAGGAAAAAGGATGTTGCATTTGTGCAAACCAACAAGGAATGCGGGGGCAATGGATTGTTTGAGCAGGCGGCAAACTATACAAATGCTGCATTCGTGAACCTTATCCAGCCAATAAACACAAAGAAAGGGGTTGGGCTCTTTACCGGGTCCTGCGGAATATTCAGGGTGAGTGCACTCAAGGGGGTTGGGGGCTTCCCTGACTCGGTAATAGAGGATGTTGCTGTTTCGCTTAAGCTTTTCTGGAAGGGGTGGAGCGCTGAGCATGTTGCCAAAGTATATGCGGTGGGGGCACCGGTAAGCAAATTCAGCCGCTTTGCATCCCAGCACATGAAATATATTTCCGGGGTTACATCTTTGCTTCCTGAGTATGCAAAGAACATCTGGAGGTACCCTGCTGAGCAAAAGGGGATTATGATGGTGCATGCACTCGGGCTGCACTATGTTTCCATTGTGCAGTTGGGGGCATGCTTAATTGCAATAGTGTGTGCATTGTGGGGGGTAGCGCTGGGGGAGCTCGCATCCCTTGCGTACTTGTTTTCAACACTTGCATCCTTGCTGATACTCTCCAAGGCATACGTGGGCTCAATGAAAGTGGGGCTCTACGCATACCTGCTTAACTTCTCGCTTGTTATTCCCAGGATTTTTGCAACAATTGGAACGGTTTTTGGAATTAAGGATTTTGGGAAAAGGACACTCCTGCTCTCGGCAACTCTGCAGCTTCTGCTTGGGTTTGTATTCTTCTGGGTTGCCTGGGGGGAAAATAGCATTGCTTCTGCCTGGTGGGGGTTGCTCTTTATCTCAAACCCCCTGCTTTTGCTGCTAAGGAGATAGGTGCTTGGACATTAACTGCTGCTCCATTTGCTTGGCAACAATTTCAGGCATAACCAGATAGTATTTTTCCCCGGAGGAGATGATTTCGCAGCCCTGTGGGGTCAAGTTCGCTGGAGGGTAATTTCCATAAGGGTAAAGCCTGAAAGTGGCGCCCCCTTCAAGCTTGAGTATCGCAAAGGGAAGGCTGGTTTTTCTCTGCGCGCCTTCAAACTGGACAACCGTTACCTCATTTAGGTTATCATGGATTTTGTCTATGTCTAGGGGCGCGCCATCGTGCACTTCATGATTTATGAGAATATCCCTTGCTTCTTTGAGGCCAAATGGAAGATATACCGAAAGCACAGAAAGGTCCATGAAGTCCTCTTTTTTTATCAGCTTTTCCTTGGGCTCTTTTGAAATGATTGTTCTTGCAAGGGCTCCCTGTATCCCTGCCTCAACCGGGAAGAGATAAAGGGGTTTTCCGCCTTCTTCCAAAGCTTCGAATTCCAGATAAGAATCATGTATGAATTGGGAAATTTTAGGATCTTGTGCAAGCGTGCCGGGGAGCCGCTCCCCAAGCAGGAAATTGCTCGTTACAAGGGGAGGCTGCTTCCTCCCTTCTTTTCTTGGGGGGTCGATATACTGCGCACTCTTTGTGTTAATGAGGGTAATAGGCACCTCTCCAAAAAGGCGTTCTTCTGCGTGCTTTATGGAACTTACGATTCCCAGCACAAAACGGGCCGGGTCAGTGCCTGTAACCGGGTTGAGCATGTTGTTTTGGATTACCCTGGCTGAGAGGATGCGGAGGGTACGCTGGGTTTTCTCCAGCTTAGTGAGTTTTTTTGCAATGCTTGTTGGGGCCTCATCCAATACGCGTTGTGAAGAACCAGGAGTGCTTCTGGAAGCTGGAGCACCTTCCCCTGAACGGGGGTGGTGGCCACTGGGCGCCATAACTGCATAAACATGAGGAGAATTAAAAATGTTGTGTAGTAGAAATGGTTACGCTTATTCGCAAGAGCCCGTGGTCCAGCGGTTAAGACGCTACCTTGACATGGTAGAGATCCCCGGTTCGATCCCGGGCGGGCTCACTGAAATTTTTTGCTGCTGGAGTACTCCGGTGGTAAAAAATTTCTTCAAAACATGGCCCGTGTTACGCTACTTCTGTGTGTTACTAGAAAACCTGAGCACGTGTTCTGCTCATAAAACCCTCCGGAGTCGGGCTTTATGGCCTACGAGTTTTGTTTTATCTTCAGTCAAGTTCTCAAAAAAAACGGTTTTTCAACATTACTCGGTGTTTTGGTTGCATAAAATTGGAACTACTAATAACTACTAATTTTTTTGGGTTTTATTAGTAATTGGATATTGCTCTACTGAAATGGGTAACTACTAATTATGGAAAATTAGTAGTATCTTGGAAGATACTTCTGCACCAGAATACAGTATCTTGAAGATTGTAAAAAAATAAAGGAAGGAAGAAAATTTGTTTATATCTATTCGCAGAAAGAGCACAAGAGAAGAAATCTATAGATTTCTCAGAACGCGAATCAAAGGCTCATACCCTATAGATGCCTGCTTCTTCAGATGTGCATCCTGTAACCTGGCTCATTTTTTCTTTGGCAAGTTCCATAGCCTTTAGCAAAACGTCTTCTGGGGCTGTGGGGGGAAGATAGATTAGCATAAGGACATTTTTTGTATTTTGGGTTATTGCAGTGCGGGCCGAATCTGCTGTTGGGCCTCCAAAGACAGATATTTTATCTTTGGTAAGCAGCTTGTTTTCCGCATCCAGTTTTTTGCCTCCTATGCCTTCGTAGCTCTCGCCTTTTTTGCCTACAATAAAGCTAATCTTTCCTTCTATTTTATCCGCATTATAAGCTCCGCAGGGGCACCCGCTCAGGAGTGAAACCATATTATTCACATCAACTACTGTGTTTATGCGGTAAATTCCCTTTCCTGCAGAAACCCGGCGGATTAGTGCTTCTCCTGAAGGGCGTTCCTTCGTGGGGTCGATTCCAAGTTTTGAGAAGAGGGTTCTGAAGCCCTGCACTACAGGGTCTTTTAGAATTGATTCCGGGGTGGGGAATCTGCCCAAAACAGTGGAGATTGCCTCTCCCATCACTTCCTCAAGTTTAGGATTGGTTTTCTTCACGTTGATCCTAGAAAAGAGGAGGTAACCAACTTTAATTCCCGAGAGTTTTTCTTTTGCATTGCTGTCAGTTTGGAATTCAGGCATTAAAATCACTTTTAGAAGAACCAGGGCAGGAAGTTCATAAGAAATGCGATTATGCACACATACATTATTACTTTAGGTATCCATTTATGGTCCAGATTAAGTTCCAGCAAGCGGTAGCCATCAAAGAAGGGGAGCGGCAGCAGGTTTACAATTCCGATAATGAAATTAAGGCAGAATGCAAGTGCGAGCAATCTGAAAATGAAGCCAAATACGGGGAACTCGTAGCGGGTATACGGCGGGGAAGAAAGGGGAAGGTAGCGGATTCCAATCTTGCCGTCCTGGTTTGCTGTTTTTTCTATTGTTCCGTGGTTGGTTTCAAGGGTTATTGTTTCTCCGGGCTCCAATGCAAATTTCTCATATCCATCTACTTCCATTCCATTTACAGAATAGATTATTGTTTCATTTTCCATTCCCTCCAGCACAAACCAGCCGGTTTCCTTGAATGGGGCGGTTATGAAAAGAAAAGCAAATAAGAGAATGAAGAAAACTATGGCTGTGAGCAGGTTGGAAGTGGAGCCTGCAACAATTACGCGTGTCTGCACATTCTTGGATTTGGAATTTAGGCGCGCCTCATCAGGCTCGACAAATGCGCCTACAGGGATTACCCCGAATAGGGCTATTCCTGAGGAGAGGAGGGGGATTCTTCCAATTACAGAAAGGACTGCGTGGGCGCCCTCATGCACAACAAGTATCAAAACCAATGCAAGAATGCCTTCAATAAGCGGGATGTTTATGCCTGGGAGGATTAATGTAACTCCGGGAGCGGTTTGGGAAATTGTATCTTTTCCGAAAACAACTGTATCAATAACTGCGCCAAGAATCGTTGCGCCGTACGAAATAATTGAGAGGGTTACCATTGTTGAGAGGCCACCTAGGTAAACTGCAGAAAGAAGGAGTGTGGGGCCCAGGAGGTCTGTAGTTGTTGTTACGCCCCCGCTCTCGGTTCCAAGGCTCAGGCCCAGAGAAATTGAGAGGAAGGGAAGAACCATTGGGGAGACAAAAAACAGGAGGAATGTGAGGAGAATCATTGCGGTGCCGAGAACTTTGAGCCTTCCGATTCTCGGCCTCTGGACAACAAAATAGCCCATGATGCCGAATGCAAGGCAGATTCCCACGTCAGCAAAAAATTTCCAAAACTCTTCGTGCTTTGCGATTTTCTTTACTACTTCTATTCCTTTTTTGGTGCGGAGCATGATTATGCCCCATTCGGATTTGACTCCGGTCAGGATTGTTAGGCCCTTGGCTGAGGCCATAAGAACAATGATTGCCCCAAAGAACTTGAGCGGGGCTGAAAGCTCAGTCTCCAGAATCAGGAATATCATCGAAAATGCAGCCAGGATAAGAATGGCTAGCAGCACTTTATCTAAAGGAGATGGCCGATGCATGGGAAGAATTTGCAGCAACAATATAAAAATACATGCTTAGAAAATTTGTTTCATGGAATGTGATGTGTGTGGAAAGCGGGAAGCTTCATTCATAATTCAGGTTGAAGGGGCAAAAGTGGCCGCGTGCAAAGGGTGTGCATATCACGGGAAAATTTTAATCTCCCTTGAAGAAGATGCCCCTATACGGGAATTCAAGAGCCAGGCTGGAAGGGGGGTGCCAAAAGCCCTGCGAATGGAAGAAGACCTAATAGAGGGGTATGGGAAAATAGTGAGAGGGGCAAGGGAAGCGCGCGGGCTCAGGATTGAGGAATTTGCAGGGCAAATCAATGAGATGGCAAGCTACCTGGACAAAATTGAGAATGAGCGTACCCGCCCCCCAATAGAGACTGCGAAGAAACTGGAAAAGGCACTTAAAGTAAAGATACTGGAAAAAGTGAAAGATGGAACGGTGCCATCTGAATTGACCAGTTACAAGAAAAAAGAGCTGAGCCTGCTGGACATGCTCGAGATGCAGAATAAGAAAAAGGGGAAAGACATGGGGGTAGACCTGGGGGACCTCAGTATAAAGCACAAAGCGGCAATTGCTGATTTTTCAGGAAAACCCATTGCAATCGATGCAATGAATATTCTTTACCAGTTTCTTGCATCCATTCGGCAGGAAGATGGGACTCCGCTCAAGGATTTCAAGGGAAGGGTAA
>DAOUYQ010000087.1 GCA_030666035.1 Microcaldota archaeon | reverse complement strand
ATTTTTACCTTGTTTTCATCCTTGAATGCAAGCAGGCATATCCTGATTGTGATATTTCCGGAGGGCCGCTCCCTGCTCCTCAGGGCTACCTCTAGGAACTGCCCATTGTTTGGGAACTGCGTCTGGATATCGAAGCGCTCACCGAGGGAGTTCCTGAGAATTCCGCATGAAGGGTCTTCCGGGAAAAGGTGCTTGGCACGCTGCCTTACTGGGGCATTCCTGCGGCTGGGGGCCCTGGGCACCGAGGGCGAGTTTGTGGGCCTTCGAGGGTAAATAAGTTGGACTTCTCCCATAGGGATATTGGGTGGGAGGTAGTATTTAAATGTGTTGGTTTGTGTTAGAATGGGAATGGGATATACGTCAGTGGAAGAAATTTTCTGACGTGAGTTTAAAAACCCTATCCAATAATTAGGAAACTGACTAAAGATGCAGGATACAAAAGAGCAGCCTCCCCCAACCCTGCCAGAAGATATTGCAAGGATGTCCAAGCACAAGCTTTCCTCGGATTCTAATCCGCGGGAAATTTTCTGGGTGATGGTGGAGGCATACGAGAACGAAGAGGGGTTTGAAGAGCTTGTAAAGAAATATGGGGGGATACGCGAAGCGTTAGTAAATATAGGGTGCAGTGTGCTCCAGGAACCTTCGAGGGCACACCGGGTACGGATTGCAAGGGCAAAGCTGGCAAAGTGCATATTCTCAATGATTGTGATTGGGAGGTGGGGGGATGTTCTGGGGAGGGCACTCTCAAACCTTTATGAGCGGAAGAGGGGGCCGGAATTAAACATGCTCATGGCATTTGGGGATGGATTCTCCAACAATAAGGAGCTTGTGGGCGGCTGGCTCAAGGAAATGCTTGCAAAAGAGAGGCCGGAAGAGGAAGTGCTCTCATATATTACTAATGCCGGGGATAGGGAAATGGCAGGATATTTGCGGGGAGAATTGCTAAACATTGCAAGAACAGAAATAAATGAACCACAGATTTATTCAATGGAGGCACTTGCGCTGCTCATGCCCAAAGATGCAGAAGTTGCAAAATTGTTCGTGGATATGATGGATGATTGGGACATTGAGACAAAGAAAATTGCGCTGGAAACGCTTAAGGCGTGCCCACTTCCCGAAGCTGCAAGGAAAGCTGTAACTCTGTATGTGTATGAGCCGGATGAATTGTTTAGGGTAGCACTTGAGCAGATAATAGGAAATAACAAGGAAGGGGCTGCAGGAGAGATTACAAAAATGTTTGGAAGGCTGAGGGGGAAGGAAGCAGAGGAGCTTGGAGGGCTTGCAAAAAGAGTGTATGGGAAGGAGAAGGCAAAGGCATTAATCCCAAAAGAACTGCCTCTGGAAATAAGGAAGGAAGCGGAGAAAACAGTGGAGTGATTTTTATGGACATTATTCGGATTCCGGAAGAAAGGGTTAGGGAACTCATAGGGAAAGATGGGGAAAACAAAAAACAGATTGAAAAAAGGTACAATATAAAAATCTCTGTGGATGATGAGGGGGAAGTTAGGCTCGATGGTGATGGGGCAGACACTTTTTTCGCAAAAGACGTTGTACGGGCAATAGGGAGGGGCTTCAAGTTCGGGGAAGCAATTAAGCTTTTTAAAGATGAGTATCTATTCCATGTGATAGATTTGAGGGACCAGTTCAGTTCAGATAATACACGGAAAAGAATGAAAGGAAGGGTAATTGGGGAAAAGGGAAAAATCAAAAAGGAGATTGAAAGCGCAACAGACTCGGCCATCTGCATATATGGGCATACAATTTCCATAATCGCATCTGATGATTTGATGGAGTTTGCAAAGGAAGCGATTTTCAAGATTCTTGATGGGGCTCCGCATAGCACGGTGCTAAATTACCTTCACATGGTGCGGGAGAGGAAACTGGCTATCAAATTGAGAGGGGTAAAACATGGCTGAGGATATATTCGGAGGATTCAAGGAATACTCTGTTGCAGAGTTTTTTAAGAAAAACCGGCAGATGCTGGGGTTTTCCGGAAAAATCAGGTCCCTTACTACCCTGGTGCACGAATATGTTACCAATAGCCTGGATGCAGCTGCAGAAGCAGGAATACATCCAGAATTAGAAGTTTGGGTAGAGGAAGTTGAGAAAAACAATAAGTATAAAGTTAAAGTAAGGGACAATGGCCCTGGAATTCCCGAGAAGCTGCTTGGGAAAGCTTTGGGCATGATGCTTGCAGGAACTAAATTCCATAGGTACACTCAATCGCGGGGGCAGCAGGGAATTGGGGCTGCAGGGTGCACAATGTACTCCTTGATTACTACCGGGCAACCTGTAAAGGTGGTATCCAAGCACAATGGGCAAAAAATAAGTTGTAAATTGGCTATTGATTTTAAGGCAAATAAACCGGTTTTAAGTGAAGTTGTTCGTGAAGAGTGTGCACCGGAAGAGCATGGTTTGGAAGTGGAGGGAATTTTTGGAGATGTGAAATACGAAAAGAGTGCCCAGGGGGTAGGCGAGTACTTGAAGAGAACTGCAATTGCTAACCCGCATGCAAGAATAATTTTTAATTCTCCGGATGGCGAGCGCTTTGTATATCCTCAATCGATAGAAAAACTTCCAGAAAAATCTGAAGAAGTGAAGCCCCATCCATTAGGCATTGGGGCAAATGATTTGCTGGACCTTGCAAAGGGAGCAAAAAAGTATACAAAATTGTCTGCAATGCTGCAAAATGAATTTACCCGGGTTAGCCTGAATAAAGTAAAGGAATTGCAGGAATTAATTCCTGAAGTGAACTTGAACATGAAACCTACTAAACTGAGTTGGGGGGATGCTGAGAGATTAGTAGTTGGCTTTAGAAAAATTAAGTGGATTGCCCCCGCAACTGATTCAGTGGTTCCAATTGGGCAGGGGCAAATTGAGAAATCCCTAATTAACATTTTGAATCCGGAAGTTATTTATGTAACTAAGCGCCCCCCTAAAATTTACCGGGGGGGAATTCCCTTTATTGTGGAAGTGGGGATTGCTTATGGGGGAGATATAAACCGCGAAGGGAAAGGCGGAATCGTGATGCGGTTTGCAAACAGGGCGCCTTTGCTTTTTGATTCGGGGGGCTGTGCAATTACCCAAACTGCCAAGAATATGGATTGGAAGAGATATGAGATTAAGAAATTTGATGAGGATCCGGTTGCTATCTTGGTGAATGTTGCTAGTGTGCACATTCCCTATACTTCTGCAGGAAAACAATCTATAGCATCTGAAGATGATATTACTGAAGAAATTCGAAATGCGATGATGGACGCAGGGAGGCATGTTCAGAAGCACTTGTCTGGAAAACGCAGGGAACGGGAAAAGAGCACTAAGAAAAAGGCCATAATGAAGTACGTTGGGCAGATAAGTTCAGACATGGCTGAGCTTGCTAATTTGAAGGATGCAAAGGGAGAGATCAAGGAAGATCTGGAGAAAATGATTGGCGAGAGGTTTGAGTAGATGGAAGAAAATTGGGGCCAGTGCGGCCACCTTCCGAGTGAAGATAGATATGTCAATGTGCAAATGCACGTTGAGATATCTCCAAAAATCTTCACTGGAATAATATCCATAATTCGGGGGGAGTCCGGAGGAACCGGAAATGGAGGGGGGTGCAACCCCCCTGCGGTTCAGATTAAGAGGTTTGAGTAGATGGGAGAAAAGGAAACTGTAGATAAGCTGGAAAACCTTGGAAAGCAGATGATTAGGCAGGTAAAACAAGGCAGTTCCCCTACTTTTGAGACGCCTCTTAGGAGCAAGGGGAATATTACTTTTGATTCTTCAGTTGGGTTCTTGAAGCTGGGGGATAAAAAAGAGGAGCGGAAGTTCCTGAATGTTGCCCAGGCACGGCCCTTTATGCAAACAGTTGCGGTTGCAAACAAAACTAAGAAATTCTTGCGTGAGGGCTTGCATACGAGCATCAGGGGCCTTTATTATCAGCTGAAATTTAGTTTGGGGGACAACATGGATGAGAGCTTATTTGAAGAGCAGACTGAGAGCAATAATTTAATTGAAGATTTGGAAGTTGCTTTGGGAGTAAAGCGGGAGGACCTGCATTTGACAACTGACCGGAAGGGAGTAGTAGCTGGAGAGATGATTGTGAAGGATACTTTTGCAGGGGAGCAGACTACTATTGATTGTGCAAAACAGGGGCGAAGTGGCTGGATGATTCCAAGTGATGTGGATAATGGAATGGAATTTGTAGATGTTAAGGCGAAATATGTTCTTGTTGTAGAAAAAGATGCCCTTTGGCAGAGATTAAATGAGGATAGGTTTTGGAAGAATGGAATTGGCTTTTCGTGATTATGGATGGAAACAAGTGGCTGATGTCTTGAGGGTGTATGATCAAAATGGAAATTTGGTCAATATATGGTATGGCGACATCCCTTCAGACCTTCGGGGCAGGGAGAGCGATAGCGACGCCCTAATCGCCTATGCAGTTTTTGAAGCCGATTTGTCCGGGTTTACGCCGGACGAAA
>DAOUYQ010000142.1 GCA_030666035.1 Microcaldota archaeon | reverse complement strand
AGCATGGCAAATAGAACTTCCCGCTCCCTTTTACTCAATTTTTCCAGAAATCTTTCCCGGGCAAGAGTGTTCAGAATTCTTGCAAGCTGGCCCTTGTTTATAGTTATTGGCCTGCTCTCGGAGCTCAGTGAGGTGAGGGCTTCTGAAAGGCTGTTTAGAATGTAGCGTATATTGCCGCTATATAAATCATACAGGACTTTTACCGCATCTTCTTCTACCGGCAGGGTAAACCCAAGCTCCCTTTCTTTTAGCAACTCAAACCTCTTATGGATTATTGTCTTGATTTCTTTCCACGACATGGGGTTAATAACTATTGGGGCTCCGCGCATTATTGAAGCGACCCTTGGCTGCTTTTCTATAACTGGAGGGACAGTAAGGTCTGTTACAAATACGAAGTGAGTATTCTCTGTAAGCAGCACATCCCGGATATTGTTGAAGAGAATCCCCAGCTGTTTCTCGGAAAACCCTTCCGTATCGTTTACCGTAAGATTATTAAAATGCAGGATGACCCCCTTATATCCTGCCTTGATTAATGCCGCTATTGTTTCTGAGAAGAGTTCGCTCAGGTATGTTTCGGACATTTGGGGTTTAGAAACTGTCCTGCTTGAGCCATACCCCCCACCTATTCCTGCAAGCGCAATGGAATAATTCTGGTTTTCATTATCAATTAAGGTGAACAACACTTCGAGTTTTTTTGTAATCGTTTGCAGTCTGTCAGTTAACCCAAGAATCCGGATGGTGGAATGCATTGAGACCAAAGCGTTCACTATGAACTGCTCCTTTTTCCACCCCGGCTGGATATCTATCTCCTTGAAATTGGTGAAAAAGCCTGCTTTTGAAGCACTTCTCCGCACATAATTAACAAAGCTTGTTTTCCCAACACCAGGTTCCCCACATACGATTATCCTGGAATCTCCAGATGCGAAATAGTTTTTCAGCCTTTTAATTTCTTCTTCCCTTCCAAAAAATGCCTTTTCTATGGGCAGGTTTCCCCCCTTTAGGGGAAGGGGGGAAACAACAAACGGGTTTGAGCGCAATCCATAAAATTCCCAAATCGGTGTAAATCCTCGTTGTGTCAAATTAATCACCATCTCTATTATAATATTATAATAGAAAAATTAATAAAAGTTTGTATTGCCCACTCTCTGAAAGCCTTCATTTTCCTTAGTAATAACTCACCACAGAAATGTATATTATAATACAAAAAGCTATTATAATAGGTTTTTGGGCACCCAACTATTACTATCCCTTACCCTCATTACCACAAACAATGGCAACGCAACAAGCAAATACGCCACTGCACAAAGCGGCTCCGGGCATTCGGGGCACACGCATTCCCCCCCTTCACTTTCATTTATTCCGCTTTCATTGAGGGTTTCCGCCCCTTCTTCGGGAAATTCAAATGCTTCCTGGTACCTTTTCTGCCCAACATCCCCCCAGAGCTCTTCCATAGCCTTTGAGAATATTGCCACCGTATACGCCCCTTCCACATCCTCAATTTCCAAAAGATAGTATGAATGTGCCTTGAACACACTTCCCCAGAGTGAATTTCTTTCCCCCAAATTGAGCTCGTCTATATCTTCCACAGTTATCCCCTCCACCATGTCCGCATTTTTCTTCTCAAATGCAAGCGCATACATCAGCTCATAAGTTGCCCCGGCATATGCCCCCTCCCCGTACATCTCCATCCCATTTACATAATTCTCCGAGTATTCTATCTCTGAATAATTGCTGCTTATATTGATGAACATGTCCGCACTTTCCTTGAAGAATTCATCATCCAATTCATCCCCCCCAATTTCCGCTGCTTCCAAATACATATCCTTTGCAGCTTCACACCATGCAACCGCATAATCCAGCTGATAAACAACAAAATACCTCTCTTCCCTGGTGCCCGTGTCCATCTCCCCGTACGCCTCAAGCTGGTTCTCGGCCCGCTTCAGCCTTGCTTCCGCCCCCATTACCCATTCATAATTATCATAGGTGGGAATCGCTTCTTCAACACTATTTAGGCATTCCTCCACCTCCTCTTTTTTCCCATCCACATCCGGCTCATCAATTCTTGAGAGGGAATCCGCAAGTATGTAGCTTAAGAATGCCTCATTTGCTGCAGAATAATAATACCCCTTTTCAATTAGCTCCTTCTGCTGCAGGATTTTCTCCCCAAAATATTCCCTGAGCGCAGAATCTTCAAGTCCCGATACCGCATCCTCCTCCCGCTCTATAATGTTCTCGGCAATTTCCCTGAACCTGGGCATCTCCTCCCCCCCATACGCTTCAATATCCGGGAGCGGCTCCACCGTAAGGTTAAGCGGCTTTTCCTCTGGCTCTATGTCCCTGAAGAAGAAATCCGCAGCCTCCTCAATATCCCGGACCTCATACACCACTATCCCTTCTATCTTGCCCAGCATAAGCTGCTCATCCACAGTTTGCATAGGAGTAAGAATATAGTCCTTCCCAGCATTTTTTGCACCCAGCACTTTCTCATAAAGCCCCCCCACAGGAAGCACAGTCCCATCCTCATAAATAGCCCCTGTAATTGTTGCATCCTCCCGTATATCCTCCCCACTAAAGAGCGCATATGTCATGAGCGCAAATGCCGCCCCCCCTGAAGGCCCCTGCACATAATCCGTATCCTCTTCCACTTCAATAAGCACATCGCACTTATTCTTCTCCCCAAAGAGCTCCTCCGCAACCGCAACCGCCCTTTCTATACTTTCCTGAAGGCTTGAATCAGTTGGCGGGCTCACCGCAACATACGCATCCCCCTCCCCCGGGACAAGCCGAATCTCCACAACAACAAGTTCTCCCCCGTGCACCTCTTCCCCTTCAGTAACTGCAGGAAGCCCCATCTGCACGCTCCCCTCACATTCTATTGCATGTGCAAAAACTGCCAGTAATGCAAGCAAAAGAAAAATTCTTTTCATGGCTTGGAGTTCTGCAATCTTGTTTATAAGAATATTGGAAAGTGCCGGCCACCTTGAACTCAGCCGAAGTAAAACAAAAAGACCCAAACAGGAATACCCTGTTTTTTGTTTCGAAGTAAAACTCCTGTAAAAATTCGTGCCAGTATGAAGCACGTATGCCGCGTCCCGCGGGCACTTCACACTATCATGCGACTCAGATTTGTCTTCTGAGAAATCTATTGATTTCTTCTCTTGAACTCACGTTCAAGATCCGACAAATACGTCTCACTTTTTCCCTTAGTCTAAAATATG
>DAOUYQ010000155.1 GCA_030666035.1 Microcaldota archaeon | reverse complement strand
CGCACGCTGCAATTGTAAGCAGGGAGCTTGGGATTCCCTGCATTGTCGGGACCCAGCGTGCAACGGACGTACTCAAGGAAGGAATGATTGTAACTGTTGATGGAACCCATGGCATTGTATACGATGGAAAGGTTTCACTCGGAGAGAGTGCTGCTGATGAAGAAGCAGCAATTATTGCGGCTGCTGCCCCAGTAACCGGCACCAAGATTTATGTGAATCTGGCTGAAGCAGAGCTTGCAGAAAAAACAGCAAAGCTTCCTGCAGATGGAATTGGCCTTCTGCGCGCAGAATTCATGATTGCGGATATGGGTGAGCACCCCCGCAAAATGTATGATGATGGAAGGGAAAATGAATTCATCAATAAACTTGCTGATGGGATGCGCAAGTTCGCTTCCGCATTTTATCCCCGCCCGGTTGTTTACCGCACAACCGATTTCAAAACCAACGAGTACAGAAACCTGAAAGGCGGGGGCCAATATGAGCCTGAGGAAGCAAACCCGATGATGGGCTTCCGCGGCGCGGCAAGATATATAGCAGAGCCCGCAGTCTTCAAGATGGAGCTCAAGGCAATCAAGAAGGTGCGCGAGGAATATGGCCTCACCAACCTCTGGATGATGATCCCATTTGTGCGCAGGATTGGGGAGCTCCGTGCAATCAAGGAAATGATGCACGAGGTTGAGCTTTACCGCACAAAAGATTTCCAGCTCTGGATTATGGTTGAGGTTCCAAGCACAGTATTGCAGATAGATGAGTTCTGCGAAGAAGGAATTGACGGAATTTCAGTAGGCACAAATGACCTTACCCAGCTTGTGCTTGGAATCGACAGGGACAATGCAACCCTTGCAAAGGGTTTTGATGAGAGGAACAATGCAATCTACCGCGCCCTTGAGCAGGTAATCAAAACTACCCGCAAGTATGGAGTTACCTCTTCCCTTTGCGGGCAGGCACCCAGTGTTTACCCCTCTTTTGCAGAGAAGCTCGTGGAATTTGGAATTACCTCCATGAGCGTGAACCCGGATGCGGTTGAGCGCACAAGGAAGATTGTTGCAAGTGCTGAGCAAAAAGTAATGCTCAAGTATTTGCGTGCAACATATGATCATGTGCAAAGCTGCAAAGAGGAGGAAGAGAGACATCATTTTTAGAGTATGTGCACCTGCAGCAAAACCTGTTGCCGTAAGTAGTTCCTCTTTTTCTTCTTTTCCCTTCTTTTACTTCTTCATTATGAAAATCCTGCTGCAATTTTCCAATTTGAGTGAACTTTCGTTCACTTCTCATGAAACTGCGTGCTGCTGGACTAGGGTGAACCTATGAAACTACTGCTGCAGTTTCCCGAGGGGCTTAAGAAAAACGCTCTTGAAGAAGCCCAAAAATTAGAAAAGGAAGGGCACGAAGTTTACCTCTCTTCCTCACCCTGCTACGGTGCATGCGACCTTCCAATGGAAGAAGCGCGCATTCTCCGGATAGACAAACTAATTCATTTTGGGCATGCAAAATTCATCAAAAAAGGGCTTCCCTTTGAAGTGGAATACCGGGATTTCCACATAAAAATAGAGGTAGATAAATTAAAGAGCGCACTTCCCCTCCTGGAGGGGAAAAAACGAATCGCGCTAATTACAACAATCCAGCACATTCCCCAGCTGGAAGAAATGAAAGCATTCCTGGAGAAAGAGGGAAAGCAAGTGCATGTGGGAAAAGGCTTTTTTGCGGCTGTGCCCGGCCAGGTGCTTGGGTGCGACCCTTTGGCAGCAACTTCAGCTGCAAAGGATGCAGATGCAATTCTGTATGTGGGGGATGGGAAATTCCACCCGACCGGGATACATACTGAGCTTCCAGTATATGCCCTTAATCCTTATACCGGAGGCTGCACGCAGATAAATGCAGAAATTGAAAAAATCCAAAAGAGGAAAAAAGGAATGATGATTAAGGCGCTGGAATGCAGAAATTTTGCAATTCTTGTTTCCACAAAGCCGGGGCAGTGTGCACTGAATTCTGCAAAGGATGCAAAGAAGAAACTCGAAAATGCCGGCCTAAATGCCCAAATCCTAATTTCCAATGAATTCAACCCGGTTTCGATTGGGAATTTCGCGCAGTTTGATTGCTACATAAACACTGCATGCCCAAGGATAGATGAGGATGCTGAACTTTTTGAGCGGCCCATAATAAATGCAGTGAACCTGGACGAGTTTCTCCATCTCTACAAACAAACCCACAAAAATTAACTGTCTCCCCGTCTGAATCCCATCCGAACCTTTTAAAAACACTCCCCTACACAATAAAACACATGCATATTAATGTTAATTGTCCCAAACCCCTACACTTGCCCAGCAAACGCCCGCTTCCAAAAGGAAAAAAATTAATGCCAGCAAAACAAAGAAAAACCCTTTTTTCCGGCCGAATCAGAATCGAGGAAAAGATGGACGGAAGGCTCGCTTCACACAAAAAAGGAAATTTTCTCTTTTTCTCCACGGACCTTCTTGTAAAAAGAACTGTAGCGTACTCAGTTCCCGGAAGGTTTGCGGTTTTGGATATATTTGACAAAAGAAGCAAAACCTTCTTAAGCCAGGACGATGGGATGAGGCTCATGCTGGATCTTCTTAAGAACCCTAACTATCTCCCGGAAGAACATCAGAGGGATGGCGTCTTCCAGGTACCTGTTTTCAACACAGGGAAGTTTTCCGAAGAGGAGGTGATTAATCTTTCCTTTCCAGCTTCAGTGCATGCAAATGAAGGTGCTGTAGCAGGATTAGTTATAAAAAGAGCCGGAAGCTGCAGTCTTCAGGAATATCTTTCTGCCCAGATTGTCCGGCCAGGTTTCTACAAAAAGAAAAGAG
>DAOUYQ010000126.1 GCA_030666035.1 Microcaldota archaeon | reverse complement strand
ATGGGAATATGCATTCCCGTCTGGGCCCAAAGAAATAGAGGAAAGTCTGTTGTGAGGTGAATTAGTGTGGGAAGGCTTTATGTGAGCAAAGTCCCTAACAAGGACATATCCAGCAGGAACCTGCTTGTGCATCCCCCAGAGCCCCCCATGGAAGTTCTGTGCAGGGACCCCACCGACAGCATTTATGTAGGAAGAACAAAAATGCTCAATGCACCTTTTTACTGGTCCTACCAGGAAGTCACTAACCCCCACCTGGCAGTTGTCGGGATTACAGGCTCGGGAAAATCCTATTTCATCAAGACCTTCCTTACACGCGCTTCATTTGTGTGGGATTCCAATGCCCTTATAATTGACTGGGCAGGAGAATACAAGGATTGGGTACGAATGACCGGGGGAAAGGTTATCGCACTCGGAAAGGGCTCTTACCTGAATCTCCTGGATTTGGGGGGAATGAAGCCCTATGACCGCATAAAGCAGGTAATGAGGACCCTTGCGATTCTTACGGATATTGAACAGTACCCTGAGCAGAAACGCCTTACTGAGCAGGCAATCGAGAAAGCCTATCGCAGCAACAAGTTCAAGATGGACACCAAGGAGCAGAGGGATGAGTTGGGAAGGCCGCTTCAGCCCCCCACGCTCAAGGACGTACTCAAAATCCTGGAAGAAAGGTCCTCAATGGGAACATACGAATTCCCTGCAGAGCTGGAGAATGCAATATACCGCTTAAAGCAATTTACCAAGCCAGGGGAAGACTTCTTTGCACAGCAAAGCACAGTCAGCCTCACCGAGCTTACTGAATCCGGCCTTGTTGCACTGGACCTTTCCGGCCTTCCGGATGAGAAGTTCAGGGCACTCGGGGCGCTTGCAATGCTCCAGTTCATCAAGGAGCGCATGCGCGCTGCGGGATGGGCAAAGGCCAAGGGCCTAAGGCTCATTGTAGTGCTGGATGAGGCATGGAAAATCGGAAAGGACGAGAACTCAGATGCAGTGATGATTGTCCGTGAGGGAAGAAAGTACAACTTTGGCCTCATTGTGGCATCCCAGAACCCCACAGATATTGCAGAGGCAGTGTTCTCAAACGTGGGCACAACATTTATACTCAAAGTAAAATTCGAGAAATTCCTGGATTATCTGCAGGGTTCCCTGAACTTCAGCGAATTCATGCGGAACGAAATCTCCAAGTTTGGGGTAGGCTCCTGCGCGGTTAACATGGCTTTCTCGAGCGCAACCCCTTACCCCTCAACTTTTCTTATAGGCAAAATAGAGGGTGAGGAACCCCTGCGTGAATTTTTCCTGAACCTGAACAAGGTTCTTACAAAAGAGCAGAAGGAGGCGATAGATGTGGCCAGAAGCGTATCATTCAAAAAAGAAAACCTGAGAAAGAGGCTTCGTGAATTCGGTCTTGGAGAAGGCCGGATTGAAGAGATTGTGCGGCTTTTCGACCAGAAGAGCAGGCACATGGACATAGTTTCATTCATCATATTGCTGGAGCGATTTGGTGTTGAGCGCTCGAATATTACAATGTTCCTCAAAGAGATAGGGATAGAAGATACAACGGTTATCAACATATTCACGCTTGCGGACAAGCGGAAGGCGGATATAATGGACAAGGACGTAACCCAGGTTATACTTGAGGAGGGATAAAATGGCAAGAATATGCATTGTTTCCAGGAAAGAAGTCCCCACAGGGCACGGAAACCCGATTAAGCAGGATGCAATTATCCGCACAATAAGGAACATAAAAAGAAAAATGGGCATCCTCCAAAACAACGAACTCGTGGTGTCGGATGAATGCCTTGAGCAATACAAGAAAAAGCGCTCCAAGTTTGAAAAAATGGCAGTTATACATACAACTGTTGCAGCAATAGTGATCCTAATCCTGGTATTTGCCCCGCTTTTGTTAGGCGCACCATTCAACATCATGACCATCTTCTTTGCATTTATACTGGGCATAATGATTGCAGCACTTGCCCTTCTTAGCTATGTGCCTGGGTTGGATACAGGCAAAGAGGCAAAGCCGCGCACCCCGGCTCAGGTTGCAAAAAAGCTTGCCCCAAAAAAGGCTGCATATAAATCCGGGAAGGCGAAAACAAAACCGCCCAGGAAAAGAAAAAAGAAGTGATGCAGATGGTTGAAGGAACGATGCCCTCCCCGAAGGTTGATGGTTTTAGGATGAAAGTAAAGCTGAAAGGGAAACTTGCTGATGTTGCAAGGGCCCTCAGCTCGATTTCCTTCCTTAAAATCGCACAGGGAAAGGATGCAGTAAATGCAGCATATGTGGAAAGCAGGAGCATCGACAAGACGCCTTACCTGTTTTCCCTGCTGAAATTCAAGAAGGGTGAGATAGAAGTAGTTTACACCATTCCAAGCAACTCCACACCTACAAAAAGGAAACTTGATGTGCTAAGGTACCTCCTTAATATGATAACCCTCATCGAGCCCTATTATGAAATAGACAGCAAAGTGATTTACCAGCTTATTGAAGAGACCATGAGGCAGTTGGAAGAATATACAACCGGGGATTACAAGACCCTCTATAAAGATTATGACCAGATTAAAAGGGAAGTTGAAAACCTCCGAAGGGCTTCCCGAATTTATAAGGGCCAGGTCAAGGGCCTCACAAAAGAAAACTATGAGCTCAAAAATGAGAATGATGAGCTAAAAATCAGGTTTGAGAAACTCCATGGCGGCATTTCTGACACTGTTTTAACTTCCAGGCTTCAGGACTGGATTGCAGAGCACAGGGGAGCAATAAACGTAGTTGAGTTCGCAAGGTACAACAAGGTGCCTGAAACCAGGGTGGAAGATATCCTTAACCGCCTGGTGCGGCAGGGATATATTGAGCAGGTTCAGTGAGTGGCATGGCAGACCTAAAAGGAATAAAGATAAAAAAGCGCACCTACCAGTTTGAGCTAAAAAAGCGCATTTCCATTGAGCAGTCTTACAAAAAGGTGGAAAAGCCCCCGATTGAGAAGATAAAGGAATTCCTCAAATCTATTACAAAGCCCAAAGGCAAAGTTGTACTTGAAGAGCAGGAAGAGGAAAAGAAGGCAAGAGGGGATGCACTGGAGCAACCTGTTGAGAAAAAGAAAGCCAAGCCGCTCATAAGCCTGCAGCTCATTGTAAAAGCCGGAGGCGCATTAATGCTTGTTATCCTGCTGCTGGCCGCGGCGGGACTGTATTTCCAGTCTAGCGTTTTCTCTTCTGAAATTGCCCTTAACCCTACAGAAGCAAGGGTACTCTCAAATGAAATCGAAGCATATGACATATTAACTGCAAGCAGCTTAGATGAGCCAAGGCAGCCATATCATACTGCTTTTGTGAGGCTTTTGCTAGATGGCAAGGAGGGAGAAACAATTGATGTATCCCTGGAGGCATATGATAGTGCAGTTCCCTCTTCGGTTTATGTACTGAGGAGCCACCGCTACCAGGCAGAAAGCTATCCCGAATTTATCAGCACCTTGAAAAGCA
>DAOUYQ010000162.1 GCA_030666035.1 Microcaldota archaeon | reverse complement strand
GTGGTGCATTAAGCTCAATTAGATGATTCTGGAGGTTGGGGTACTGGTACTCGGGCTCGTGATGCTTGCGTTCTTCAGTGACAAAACTATTGATGTGGCTGCAAGGTTAGCTGCAACTGCGAAAATTCCCCCTCTTTTGATTGGGATAATTGTGCTTTCCATGGGCACTTCACTGCCAGAGATAACCAATTCAGTAATTTCAACTGTTTCCGGGCATCCTGAGATAAATGTGGGGGATACCTTTGGCTCTTCGCTTTCCCAGATTACGCTTATTCTTGGGTTGGCAGTGCTGCTTGCAGGGCCAATAAGGGAAGGGAGGAAAGATGTCCTGCTGCTGGGCGGCTGCGCAATAATTGGGGCAATGCTTGCACTTTTTGTAGTGGAGAGTGGAGAAATTACATTCACCAATGCGGCATTCCTGATTATAAGTTATTTTGTGCTGATATTCATCTCGAATAAATATACTGTAAAGGATTATGCTGCTCCGGAAGGAAAGGAAGCAAAGAAGTTCTGGCCCTGGAAGGAGCGGATAATCGGGCTGGGGCAGCTCGGGGTATTCCTGCTGGGGGTGGTTGCTGGTTCAATCCTTGTTGTTGATTCCACCGTTTCCATCTCAACTGAGATGGGGATTGATTCATATTTAATTAGCTTTTTTGGGATTGCAATTGGGACTTCACTGCCTGAGCTGTTTGTGTGCATTGCGGCAATACGCAGGGGGCAGGATGAGCTTGCAATGGGGAATATACTCGGGAGCAACATAACTGACACTACGCTTGCGATTGCTGCGGGGCCGCTGGTTGCACCGAGCGTGCTTCCGGATGCAGGGCTCGCAATTGGCACGGGAATCTACCTGGTGGTTGCATCCATTATTGTGGTGCTGCTCTTTGCATGGAGGAAGAAGCTGGACCGGGCTGCGGCGCTTGTGCTGCTTGGGCTGTATGCGCTCTCTTACCTCTTCCTTTTCGCCTGAAAGTTTCGGGGGGCAAGCGCATTTTTAAAGATTAGCAAACAATAAGTTTACCTAATTATGAGTGTGGATTATATGGGCAAAACAACTGCTATTGTCAAAGGTGTGGAAAGAAAATCTATTGTTCCTGTTTCAGAAAGGGAGGGGGATCTGGCGGTTCGCGGCAAAAGGGCTAGTGCGCCAACTATCTACTGCGGAAACATGGGTCCCAACGAGCTTGCTGCTGCTGCAAAGGCATTTGCAGGAAGGGCAAAAAAGCTGACGGAAAGGAGGGAAGAGAAAATCGGGGAGATGTTTAAAGCAGCAAATAAAGGGAAATGGGATGAAGTGATGGACATCGTGGATGAGAATAATATAAATGCAGGAAATGCCCACGGAATGACGCTTCTCATGATAGCTGCTGCGCAGGGAAAAGGAAGCATTGTGCAGAAGCTGATAGATATTGGAGCAGACAAAAACCAAATTGACAGGTATGATAGGAGTGCGGTTACCCATGCGCTCCTGGATAAAGAGAATCATGCTGCAAAGCTGCTTAAGGCACTGGGCGCTGATTGGAAAAAGGATTTGTATGTTGCAGTACGGGACCGCAGGGTTCTTCTTGTGAATGCGATGAAGGAAGTGCTTAAGGCAACTGATGAGGATGTTGCCTGGGCTGAAGCGGAATGCGACCCGGAAAGGGGACCTGCCCTGACCCACAGAGTACTTGGATTGGGGGGCGAAACAAACGCGCAGCAGGCGCTTACCGTAGCTTTTCAGCCTGAGCGAGTGAGGACTGGTGGAAGCTATGATCCCAAAATTGTGGAGCCTGGTTCTGCTTCAACAGCGCCAAAAAAGCCACATATAAGCTTCCAGGGCTGCTGAGTTTCTTTTATAATTCTTTTCTTCTTTTATTGTAAATATGGGAGCTAGGTATTCAGTGGACGTTAAGAGGGTCAGGAAAATCCAGAAATCAATTAATGATGCGATTTTTGCAGGAAACCCGAATGCGCTGGTTGGGCATTATGCAGGGATAATTCCATTTAAGGGAGAAAAGCTTGCGATGCATACTGATGGGGTCGGGACCAAAGTGCTTGTTGCTGATGAGCTGGGGAAATATGATACTGTTGGAATTGATGCAGTTGCGATGAATGTGAATGATATTATTTGCATTGGGGCGCGGCCTATTGCGGGTGTGGATTACCTGGCTGTTGCAAAAGAGGATGAGTATCTGATTTCGGAAGTTATGAAGGGCTTGGTTAAGGGGGCAAAAGAATCCGGGATTGCAATTGTTGGTGGGGAAACTGCAATAATGAAGGATGTTATTAAGGGGAAGAACCGCCCTTTTGACTTGGCGTTTACTGCGCTTGGGGTTGTGGAGAAGTATATTACCGGCTCTGCAATAAGAAATGGGGATGTTTTGGTTAGTTTGGGCAGTTCTGGATTGCATTCAAATGGGTATACTCTTGCAAGGAAGGTTTTGGGGATGGATAAGTGGGGGAAGAAGATGCTTACCCCTACAAAGATTTATGTGAAGCCTGTGCTTGAGATGATTCGGAAATGCAAAGTGCATGGGCTTGCGCATATAACCGGTGGCGCTTTTTCCAAGCTTACCCGTCTGAACAAAAAATATGGGTTCTTTATTGACAACCCGGTGAAGCCTGCACCGATTTTCAATGCGCTCTGGGGTAAAGTAGAAAGTGAAAAGCACATGTACCGCACCTTCAATATGGGAACCGG
>DAOUYQ010000128.1 GCA_030666035.1 Microcaldota archaeon | reverse complement strand
GCGCAGCCCTCCCTCAATTCTACAAAATCCTTTGCCCACTGAGCGTTGCATGCAGTGTAATCATACCTTGCTTCAAGGACTTCCGGCCACGCCGGATTGTCCCATGCAAAGCTTACACTAAGCAACAACAGTGCAAGTAGCATTGTTTTCATCTTATCACGGCTTTAGATGCAAAAGGAAAAGATAAAAAGGGAATTGGTAGACTTCGGCTATGCCCGCCATCAAGAATTCAGTCCAATTCAAAAACTTTTCCTGCTGCACATGTTTTTGCAATAGGGAATCGGCTTAGGATTTCTGCTTTTTTTACTGTGCAATGGCAGGGAACAATAAAGCCCAAACCTTCCAGTTTGTCCAATTGCCCAAAGCCGTGGAACCCTCCAAGGACTCCGTAAACCTTTCCAAACTGCTTTGCATCCTCTATCATGTTTCCTAAACCAGGGTGCGAACAGCCCGTAATAAGCAGGAGGCCTTTTTTCGTTTCTATGAGCAGGTACTCTTCTATTCCAAGAGAGCGGACAAGTACTCCGCTGCAGATTTCCTCTTTTTCCTTCACTTCGTGGAAGTGGGGGAGGTCTTCCGGGAAAGGGGCATAAACATCTATTTCTCCTGTTTTTTGGAGGATAGCGGTGAGGCCGCCTGTGTGGTCCCCATGGGAATGGGAAAGCACAATTGCATCTATGCTTTTTGGGTTGATGCCAAGCTTCTTCATGTTTGCAAGCAGGGTGGGGCCATCTGCACCAGTATCAAATAGGATTTTTTTCCCGGCCTCTACCAGGCAGGAAAATCCCCAGCCTGGCTTAAGGCCATCTTCTGCTTCATTGTCATAAACTATTGTTATTTTCATTTTCCCCTACCAAAGGAGTAAAGGAAAGAGAGAAATAAAAAGAGGGAGGATAACCTCCTCATCTCTTCTTTTTCTTTAATGCCCGGTATATTGCATAGAATATTATGAACACAATTGCAAGCGGGATAATGAATCCTGCAAGGCCCACAATCAGCAATATCGCAGTGCTCAGTGCCCCCAAGAACAAGGCTACAACCTCTTCCAGTGGAAGCAGGAATTCGGTTTGCAACTCGGGCTTTTCTTCAATAAGGTACACAGTTACTGTGGATTTTGCAGAGCGCCGCTCCAGGTCCATTGCCCTCCCCTGGTAAATTTCCAATTCGGTTTGCACGCGGGTTACTTCGCGCTCAATCATGAGGATTTCTTCCACATTGCGCGCTTCAGCATAAAGCTCATTCAGGCGCGCAAGCTCCTCCTGCAGATTGTTGATTCTGGTCTGGAGGTCTGTGTACTGCTCAGTCACATCATCAAAGGAGGTGTCTATGTTCTTTATTTCTCCCAAAGCATCAAGGGAATCCATGAATGCATCAAACTTGCTGGGTGCAAGCTTCAGTGTAATTGCATACCTCTTTTCTGTGGAATATTCATTGAACCAGATTGAGGAAACTTCTGCATTATACTCATCTATTAAGGCAGAGAGTTCCTCCTCCTTTTGCTCAAGGGTTCCAGTTTCTACATTTATGCTTATTGAACCCTCCTTGATTACCATCTGCTCATCATACTCATAATCATAGGAATCATATCCTCCATAAGGCCCTGATTCCATTGCAGCCATGGGTGCGGGCATTCCCTTGGATGAGTATGCATACTCTGGTTCAGCATAATGGTTCCTGCTTCCGGTTACCTCATCCATGCCAATGCAGCCAAAAAACATGATGAGGGAAACAAAAGCCAGTATTGCGAGTTTTCCTTTCATGGAACTTGGTAGCCCTTGAAAGTATTAAAAGGGAAGCGGTGGGGTTCGGTTTTGGCCGAAAGGAGGGTTTTTGGTTTTGTGACACAGGTATAAAAAGAGTTCTGTGCAGGGTATAGAACAATCTCTGAAAATGGAGGTGTAGATATATGGCACAGCGGTGGTATGAAATCCGGTAACCCAGGAAGAAGTGAACGTGTTAGGGACAAATTTGATAAACTCTCCAGCTTGCCTGGAGAGAAGAAATCTTGTGAGATTTCTCAGAATTTGCCTGCATTGGAAATTCGTAAGAATTTACAATCCAATGAACGGACTAATTGTGGAAAAAAGGTTGGAAGGCCCAGAAGGCTTGATGCCAAAACTGTCGCCGAATTAAAAAGGCTGTATCTCTCCAATCCCTATTCGGTCAGGGAACTGGCGGATATGTTTGGGGTCTCCAGGATGACTGTGTGGCGGGCGGTGCAGAATGGGTGAGCCTTAAAGGGCAGCAGGGCAACACGGAGTGATGGGAATTTGAAAGAGTGATTATGCAGGGGGCAGGCCTTCTTTTTGTTGGCTATTCCTTATCTGGTGTTTAGCAATTTCCCAATTTCCCCAAGCATTTTTTTTATTTTTTGCATGAATTTAGGCCTGCGCTTTTTTTCTTTGCTCCCCATAAGAATCCAAAGTAAGATTTTCCTGTTTTCAAGGAGTTTCTTCAGTTCCATTAGCTCCTTCCTGCTTGAAGTTTTCAGCGCGGCAAGCGGAATGCGGCCGCTTTTTCTGAATTTTTCCAGGATTAACCTGGTTTTTGCGCTTATTTTGCCGGCTTCGCGCGCAAGATACTGGAAGGCATGGTTTTCTGCTGCTTTTAGTTTTTTATTAAGAGTATCCAGTTGGTTCTGGAGCTTTGTTTCTTTGAGGGCAAGCTTTTTAATTTTGAGGGAGATTTTCTTTTTCTTTTCATTGTCCTTTGCTGATTTTTCTTCTTTTTCAAGCTTTCGGATTTTGGATTTGATTTTTTCAAGCTTTTCCAGAAGCTTTTTTGCTTTTTGGATGTTTTTGGTCTCCCGGATATCCCTCCGGGGGAATTTTGGCTTCCCGGGTTCCTGGTTTCCCTGGGAATAGGGCTTATGAGATTTATGGCCCTGCCCAGGAAGTTCATGCTTTGTTTTTGGCTTATTGTTCTTCTCATGTTTTGCATCCGGCTTTGTTTTTTCCATCTTCCTTTTTTCTTCATCCAAACGGCTTGGGGAAGGCTGCCTGGGGGAATCCGGTTTTTTGATGGAGGTGGAAGGGGGCTGCTCCTTTTTTTGTGGAGCACTTTCTTGCGGTGGAAGCCCAACCATGTGGCCATAAAGTTTTCTGAGCCATGCACTTGCAATTATATCATTATATGTGTAGCTGCCAATAATGAATTTTTTTCCATTGTTTTGTTCCCTGCTTTCTGTATTTTTGGCTTGATTCTGGGGCAGTTCATTGGCCGCATATCCCTGCTGTGAAAGGGTGTTCTCCATAGCTGCTGTCTCGGGGTGCTTTTCCATTGGAAAGACAGAAAGGCCGGTTTTGCTGTTTTCAGATTCATTTGCTTGGGAGCCTGGGGCTGATGCCTTGAGGGAGGGGGATGCTGGCATATCTAGCTGGCCTATCCGCTCTGGCTGCTGTTCTTTTTTATCAGTGAATGCTGCTGTTTCAGATTTGGATTGGG
>DAOUYQ010000154.1 GCA_030666035.1 Microcaldota archaeon | reverse complement strand
CACTCTTTTTTCAGGGACATCTTCAAAAACCACATTTTGCCTGTTGAAGAATGTGCCTAGGTTTGAAGGGATAGTGTGTAAATGCGGATTGGGCCTGGCCATGAAATTCATATGTTCTACAGGGTCGGAGGACATCAAGCTAATTTGGGCGATTTCATTGGCATTCTTCAGCCAATCGAGCATAGCCATGACAAGATGCTCATTGAAACCTGTCTCTCCTTCAAGCTGTTCGTAAAGATTCCTCTGGGGAGCATTAACAAGCGTTTCAACCATTTTTGCAAACTGCACAGCGAATTCCGCACATTTATTCTCGTCTGGCGGGAGTTTCAGCCCTTCTAGTTGTTTCCTGAGATCCGTTTGGCATTCTTGGCGCAATTTCAACAATACTTTGCCCTTTGGAGTATTAGTAATTGCTCTATAGAGCTGTTTCCCACTGGAGGGCTGCTTTGACATATACTTAATTTGTGTATAAAAGTGTTTATAAATGTATTGTTTATGGCAATCTGTGGCTCAGAAGAACAAAAGGCCAGAAAATAGGCTCTGGGCTCTGAGGGAACCCTGAACCCCCCCAGATTCAGAGGTATTCAGTCCCGAATTTTCTCCAGCGGTTGAGGTGCGGAATCGTATCTTTTGCGATTGCTTCTGCTTTTTCTTTTGGGAGGTTCATCATATTCATCAGTACAAGAGTTACCTTCTCAATCATTTCTCCCATGGAGATGTCGGGTTCTGTGAATACGCCGTTCTGGTAGCAAAGGCTGCAAAACTCTTCATCGGGCTTCCGTCCGCGTTTGTTCCAAAATCGTCGGGCTTTTCCATAGGCATGCCGCAGCTCTGGCAGACGGGTGCTTTTGGCCTTTCTGGAGGAGTGTCCATATTTTACACCAATGAGAAAAAGTGCACTATTCTTTTTAATGGGTATAGTTAGCCTACTTCTTTCCCTTATAGCCCGGGATTTTGTGGTAGTCCTCTCCATGGGGGGCAAGCATCCTTGTTGCCTGCCTTGCAAGGTCCAGGAGGAAAAGGAGCGCTACAGCAAGGGGCAGAAGGAACAGTTCGTGGAGAATGTCCGGGAGGTGGAGCACGCTCAGCAGGAAGGGGGTGGAGAGTGCAAGGAGCAGGGAGAATGCAAAGAAGAAAAAGTCTTCAATCATCCGGCTCCTTATGCTCTCGTGCCTTGCAGCTCCGAAATGGAAGGCATGTGCAAATTTCCCGGAAAGCCTGCCAATCACCTTCAGGATATTGTAGAGTGGATAAAGGGCAATGAGGAAGGCGAGGATTTCAAAGGTGCCGAAGGATCCAAGTATCTGTTCAGGAAGGACTGAAGAGGCCAGGAAACGGGCCCTAGCCGCAACAAAAACAGATTCAATGAGGAAAAGCGCCAGCAAGTTCAGCAGGAGGGACTTTGCATTCTTGCAGAATGCCTCATAGAACTGGCCTTCGGGCTAAATGTGCAGCACATGGCTCATGTAGCGGGAAAGGTGCCTTAGCAGGTCCCATACCTTGGCCATGCCAAACTGCATCTGCAGCATTGAATCTACCCGTTTCTCGCGCGGAAGGAGGAACGATGCTGCAAAGCCGCTGATTACTATAAGGGCGGCAGAAAATGAAACAAAATCAAAGGAAGCGATGCCTACTGTCTGGGAAGCAATTATCAGGGCAAACTCGCTTGATGACTATTCTGCAGGTGGCCTTCCATTGTCTGTTTAGGGCATCGTAAGTTTCGCTCATTTCCCGACCCGAGAAGATTTGGATATGAGGAAATTTAAGGCTTGGGAAAACTTGGGTATACTGCCAAACCTGGTTTATTTGCCGCCGCAAAGAATGTTGTAAATATCATATTTGAGGTCTTTTTTTGTGTTTAATTCATCGTAGAGTTGGGATAGGAGGGAGGATTTTATGCGCTTATATTCTTCGGGGGGGAGGGGCGCATTCCCGATGCAGCACCTCTTGTTTTTGGTGTTGAAGCAGAACATGGAATCGTTTACATTTTCGCAGTTGTGGGAAAAGTAAGTATCCATGCAGTAGCCGCAGCAGTCTATTTCAAAGCATCTTGTTTGGTTGGTGCAGGAGTAGATATTTATGGAGAATCTGGAGTCGAAGGGGGAGTCGGTGCCGAATAGGTATTGGGAGTGCATGGGCCAGAAGGAGTAGGCGCAGTATTTTGAGTAGCCAACTGCAGAACAGCGGTAAGAATTAGAAGAACTCGCATAAGTTGCGCACTCGATGAGGTTTGTGTTTTTTCCAGCTATCAGGTCTATGTGGAAAAAGGCAAGTGGGCCTATTGTTTTGTGTGCATTCTTGAGAGTTATTCCTTCTGCATCTTTTTGCCCAATATGGATTGACTGGCCGAAAACCTGGGCTTCGTTTATATCCAGAAGGCGGTCCCTGGGGAGCTTGGGGTAAGTGGAAAAGGTAGGCATTATCATTTCCTTTCCTGTAGCTGCAGAAGTGCATTTTGCAGTGGGGTGGGTGTGCCTGGAAAGGTATTTGTCTTTGGGGAGTTCCAGGTTTCCGATTGCATATTTTTTGTTCCAGATATCAAAAGAAAACATGCAGTTGGAGCAGTTCGTGAGCCCGGAGGAATAAAGCGAATCCAGGGAGTTGTCGCTCATCCAAAGCTCGAAGGAGCGGCTGCAATGGAAGCAGCGGTTGCATTTTATAGAAAAGGAAGTTTCCGTGGCTCCATTGAGCCCAAAGCAGTTTTCCGCATCTCGCGCCATTGTGCAGCAGGCGATATTTTTTGAGTGGCCATATCTTGCGGTTTTGTAAATCCCTACACTGTCATCTATGTTTGAGCTTTTTTCTATATTGGCGCAATTTCCGAATATCACGTTTCCTGCATA